>CALJVI010000229.1 GCA_937974575.1 uncultured Saprospiraceae bacterium
ACAGAATTATTCAAAGCGGTGATTGACTCTAGATCCAAGTGACCTGTAGGTTCATTTAGTAAAAGGAAATTTGGATGAGCAAGCATGATTTTACTCAACATACATCTCACTTTCTCTCCTCCACTCAATACCGAAGACTTCTTATAGATATCATCGCCAGCAAAAAACATTCTACCTAGGAAACCACGGATAAACTGCTCTTCCTTTTCTTCACTAAATTGACGCAACCAATCCACCAATTCTAGGTCATTTTCCGCAGTGAAGAACTCATCATTTACATGTGGCAGATATTGCCAAGTGATGGTTTGCCCCCACTCTATCTTACCTTCACCCAGTTCCCTTTCTCCAGCTAATAATTCATAGAAGGCATTCACAGCCGTAGAATCCTGTCCTAACAAAGCAATCTTCTCTGCTTTATTCATGATAAAAGACACATTGGAAAACAAAGTTTCTCCCTCTTCATTCACCGCCGACAAGTTGGTCACCCTCAAGATCTGATCACCAGGCTCACGCTCTGGCTTAAAGTTGATGAAAGGATACTTACGTGTAGAAGGTTTAATTTCTGTGATATCTAGCTTATCTAGTGCCTTCTTTCTACTCGTTGCTTGACGAGACTTAGAAGCATTGGCAGAGAACCGCTGGATAAACTCCATCATCTCCTGACGCTTCTGCTCATTTTTCTTATTCTTATTGGCTACTTGCTGAGCCATCAATTGACTTGACTGATACCAGAAAGAATAGTTACCAGAGTAGGACTTAATCTGCGTATAGTCTATATCCACTATGTGTGTACACACCATATCCAGAAAGTATCTATCGTGAGAAATCACGATCACGGTATTCTTAAATCCAGCGAGAAAATCTGACAACCAAGTCACAGTCCTAGGATCTAGATCGTTGGTAGGCTCATCTAATAACAGCAAATCTGGATCTCCAAATAGCGCCTGTCCTAGCAACACCTTTACCTTTTGCGAACCATCGAGGTCTTTCATCAACTTGTGATGAAGGTTCTCTTTGATACCCATATTTGAAAGCAGTTCCGCAGCATCACTTTCTGCAGTCCAGCCCCCCATTTCACCATATTCATTTTCCAGCTCACCGGCACGTATACTTTCTGCCTCCGTAGCATCTGGATTCATGTAAATGGCATTCTTTTCAACATTGATATCGTACAATTTCTTATACCCCATCATCACCGTATCCAATACGGTATGCTCTTCAAACTCATTGTGATTTTGTTTGAGCGTAGCCATTCTATTGCCTGGATCGAGTGTGATGTGACCATTCGTAGGGTCAAGATCACCGGATAACAACTTCATGAAGGTAGACTTACCTGCACCGTTGGCTCCAATCACACCATAACAATTGCCTTTGGTAAACCTCAAATTCACCTCATCAAAAAGAGGCTTCTTCGAATATTGAAATCTTAAATTATCTACAGTTAACATATTCTATTATTTACTATTGTTAGGGTGATTATTTTACTCTTCGCTCTGCTCTCTATTGTCCGTCATATTGTGAAAGACATTCATCACATCATCATCTTCCTCCAGCTTGCCCAGCAGCTTATCTATATCTTTCATTTGCTCCTCTGTGATTTCTTTCATCGTCTGTGGGATGCGCTCAAAACCAGAAGACAATATCTCTGCTTGCATCGTCTCCATCGCTTTTTGCAATGTACCGAATGACTCAAACGAACCATATATCATGATACCCTCCTCATTCTTAAACACGTCCTCGGCACCATGGTCGATCAGCTCAAACTCCAACTCCTCCAAATCTTGTCCAGTATCTGCTATTTTAAAAAACGCCAGATGATCAAACATGAACGAAACCGAACCTGTAGTAGCCAAGTTACCATCCGTCTTATTGAAGTAAGACCTCACATTCGCCACTGTTCTTTGATTATTATCCGTCGCTGTCTCTACGATCACTGCGATACCATGCGCACCATATCCTTCAAAGGTCACCTCCTTATATCCTGTCGTATCCTTATCCGAAGCTTTCTTGATCGCGCGCTCCACATTATCCTTCGGCATATTGGCAGCCTTGGCATTCTGGATGACGGCACGCAACTTGGCGTTTGTTTCGGGATCAGGCCCACCCTCTTTCACCGCTATCACGATGTCCTTACCAATACGCGTAAATACACGGGCCATTTTGCCCCAACGCTTCATTTTTCTTTCCTTTCTAAATTCGAAAGCACGTCCCATATTATAATGTGTTTTTTAATTAGAGGCTGCAAAAATACGCTGATTCATTGATAATGCCAAGGGAATTGACTGTCCATTTGGTTCCAAAACATGGTGTTTTGCTAGAATACGGGGTGTATTTGGGGCCATCTCGACCCTGACTTCGGCGAAGAGCCTCCGTCAGGGCGATACCGCGTCGTCCGTTGTATGATGGATATTCTCCATACGCACAGAGAAAAGGCATGCCTTTTCTCTACCCTGCCCGCATATCCATCATGCCACTACCACCGCTTGTCCTGACGCACTCTGTGCTCTATGCTTCGGCTACCGCCTCCGCAAAAACTTTTTTGTACATGTCCAAATTATATAAATTGAAAAAGCATCCAGATTTTTATATCATAAAAAAAAACACCCAGGGAGCATAAAGCATCCAACCAGCGTTTTACATATACTATTTTACATATAACCATTACTATTTTACATATAACCATCAACTAACCAAACATCTATTATGAGAATAACTTTAACTGGCCTTATAGTACTGAGCATAGGACTGATTCTTCAAGCTCAATTTCCGGCAGATGCTTACCTAGAAAAATTCGCCACTGGAATAGAATTGCCAACAGAAATCACTCACTCTAATGATGACAGAACTTTCGTTTGCGAAAAGAAGGGTAAAATACGAATCATTCAAGCGGACGGTACATTACTACCCGAAGCCTTTTTAGACATTTCAGCAAGAGTATCAGACTTTAATGAGCAAGGTCTTTTAGGGCTGGCTTTTCATCCAGATTATGAAAATAATGGTTGGTTTTTCATTAGCTATACGGACTTAGATTACAATCAACAGATTGCCCGATTTAGCGTTTCCCAAAATGATCCTAATAGAGCACTTTCCAATTCTGAAAAGCAAATTCTGGAAATTGAAGAATATTTCACTCTTCACCTTGGAGGATGTTTGAAATTTGGCCCAGATGGCCTTCTATATATCTCGGTTGGGGAAGCAGGCTTTGCTAGTCCTTCTCAGGAAAGCGATACCTTTCTTGGTAAAATCCTTAGGATTGATATTGACAACGGTGACCCGTACAATATCCCATCTAACAACTTATTTAATGGACCAAATGACAAAAAAGAGATTTGGGCAATGGGCTTAAGAAACCCTTGGAAATTTTCTTTTGATAACGAAACAGGAGATGTTTGGATATCAGATGTAGGAGAAAGAATTTATGAAGAAATAAACTTGATAAAAAACGATGGCTCATCCAAAATGAATATGGGTTGGCCGTGCTTTGAAGGACCAGGTGAAGCTGAATTTAGTTGCAACAATTCAACTATAGATAAAAGTCAATTGAATTACCCAATTAGTGGCTATGGACATGAACTTTGGCTCAGTTGCTCTGCTTCAATAACAGGTGGGTATATATACCGAAATATTGAAGAATTTGGTGACAAGGCATATTACTTTTTTGGTGATTATTGTACAGGAAGACTTTATACCACTTATGAACAAAATGGAGAATTCATTACAGAGGAGATCTACCGCAACAATGCAGTTCTTAATGACATTTCAACTTTTGGTAAAAATCACCTAGGCGAAATATTGGTTGCCGACCTTGTCCAAGGGGCAATTTTCAAACTTCGATTTGATTGCAGTTTACCAGATATAGATCTTACTGTTGCCAGCTGCAACTCTTCAAAAGATGGTTGTATCGAATTAACTACCCCTGCCAATGGAGGAATACTTGACTACGAGCTCACTGACAAACTCGGTGCCATCATACCTGAAGATGAATATTGTCAATTACTTACTGGAGAATACCTTTTAGGAATAAACAATATAGACAAGCAATGTAGCAAAGAAATTCCTATACAAATAGAGAAGTTTTTTCCATACTTTACAAAAAACAGAGCTTCTTGTAGCGCTAGAAATGATGGCTCTATTAGTATTTCTGTCAATCAAGAAGTTTCTACTGAGCTAAACTATTATGTAGAAACAATTTCGGGAGAATTAATTGACAGCTCTGCTTATAATAATTTGTTTGTAGGCGATTACAATATCTTAGTCAGTACAGATTCAGAGGAATGTATAGATACCTTTGATTTCTTGATTTTTTATTACTATGATTCACATCCTATTGAATATGAAAATGGCGTACTTATCGGGACTGACACCTATGAGTCCTATCAATGGTTTTATAATGAAGAGCCAACTTATTTTTCAAATTATGACACAATATTCAGTGCAACAAATAACTCTTACACACCCACTATGGCTGGTTCTTACTTACTTCAAGCCAATGATGTTGAAGGCTGCAAACATTGGGGCAGAAAAACTGTCCAAGAAATAACGGCAATAGAAAAAAATACTATCTTCAGAGACATCAAATTGTATCCTAATCCAGTGCAAGACCAACTGAATATTGATCTTTCAAGTATCGAGTTATCCGAAAGTCTATTTCTCCAAATATTTAGCCTAAAAGGTGATATGATTACTAACAAAATTCCTGTTAGCCCGCGAGGACCCAATTTTCAAATTCCAACTAAGCACTTAATACCCGGCTCTTATTTAATCGAATTTTCTAGAGGTGAGGATAAGTCGCATCATCAATTTATAAAAATATAACTAGCCTGAATAGTATATATCATTTATTAAATGAACCCAGACAGATTTATCTATTTTTATACTATCGAAAGGCAAGCTTACAGTAAATCAATCATTGCTTTTACTTATTCAGCCTAAAGACAGTAAAATGCAAAAACAATTCGCATTCAGTTTTTATTTTTCTTCTTTTTTTTCTTTGAAGGCTTACAAGTTTTACAAAATTCATGAAGCTCATTTATACCTAAATTCACTTCATTCATTTTAGCTTGCAAATATTCAATAGGATCTTCCAGCCTAGATACTTTATTGTGTATTACCAATCTTTCATTATTTAAGGCTAAGGCAATCTCATCATGAATAGCAGCAAAAAAATTAGGACTCGAGCCTACCTTTTTTTGCTCATACATACGCTTTCTAAACTTACGTACATAAAGTTCAATCAAGTCAAAATCTAAATTTGCCATCAATAATAATTGGGATGTAAACTCTCCATGTTCCATCCATGATAATTTAGGGCTGTAATATGTCTCTACATAACTATTAAAGTTCTTTGTAAATGCAAATTGCATATTCAGCATTTGATAGGCGAATTCATAGGTTGAAGAAAATGTATACTGCTGTATATGATCTTCTTCAAGTGCTGGGATCGGGGCCTGAAAGGACTCTAACGTAATCTCAACATCATCAGCCCATGGGACTCTATCTTGAGCTAAATTAAACCCAGTAA
>CALJVI010000230.1 GCA_937974575.1 uncultured Saprospiraceae bacterium
GAGGATTTGATACTGACAGATATCAATGGCAAAACGGCAAAAGTAAATGGCAAAATTGAACATAACCGATTCAAAGACTTTTATTATGATTTGACCATAGACAGTAAAGAATTTCAATTTCTGAACACTACTGCTGAGGACAATCCTCTTTTTTATGGATCTTTATATCTAGAGGCAAATGCAAAAGTAACAGGCCCTCTAAAGCTACCCAACCTAGAAGTAAATGCCAAAGCATTGAAAAATTCTGAATTCAATCTAAGCCCATTTATAGAATCTGATTTTATCAGCCAAGATGACTACATCATTTTCACCAATAAAGATTATCGAGAGATTGATTCTACCGTTATCAATCTGTATGACATCAAGAATGACTTGCCCCTAAACCTGATCTTGAATCTGGATCTGGACGAAGCGACCGTATTTAGATTTATTGTTGACCCAGTGAGTGGCGACTATTTATCTTGTAATGGAAATTCAAACTTGCAAATCAAAATTGCACCCAGTGGTCAGATAGATGTATTCGGATCATACGTGGTCACTAAGGGGAAATATGCATACAGCTATGCCAATGCATTTCGCAAAGAATTCAATTTGGTTCCTGGTGGACGCGTCAACTTTCAAGGAGATCCACTATTGGCAAATTTTGACATCAACGCAATTTATCAAACTAGAGCTACCCCTTTTGATCTACTTATTGATAATAGCACTTTATCTGATGCGGAAATAATCGCTACTAAGAAAAAGGTAGCTACTGATGTTGTTATGAATATTGCCGGCTCTATTAGTGATTTAGATTTAACTTTTGATTTACAATTCCCTAATGAGGAATTCAATGCTGTCAATGCCGTCAGTGGGCGATTACAAGAAATAAGAAATGATCAAGAAGAAATGTACAATCAAGTATTTGGCTTATTACTTCTTGATTCCTTCATTGCCTCAAATTCTTCAAATATTGACATCAATACAGGTAGCGATATAGCCCTAAAGAGCATAAGTAACTTGATAGAAAGTAGGCTTAATAACCTAGCCAAAAAGTATATCAAAGGAGTAGACTTAATATTAATTGTAGAATCCTATAACAATCAACATTTGACTGAAGGAGAAAATACCTCAGTTACAGAATTAGGTGTAGGGCTTTCTAAAAGCATTTTCAATGATAGAGTAAAAGTCACAGCCTTGGGAAATATAGATGTAGATAACAGAAATGACTCTGCAGAATTTACAGGTATTGCTGGAGATTTTATCATTGAATACAAACTAAATGCCAGAGGAACCTACACCATCAATGCATTTCGGAAATCTGACTACGATATCTTACAAGATGAAAATGCAAATAAAAACGGAATCGGCATAGCCACTAAAAAGAATCTGTATTTGAAGAGAAAAAGAAAGAAAGATGGGAAATAACATAAAATTCAGTTTTCTTATTCTTCTATACCTTCTGAGTAATGGATGCAGTCACTCTAAGCATCTGCTGGAGGGCGAATACCTCGTAACAGAAACCAAAGTAGAGTTTGCAAAGAATAACGAAGTTATTCTGAATAAAAAAACTAAACTAGACCTTAATAGCTTAGCACAGCCCAAACCAAATTCTGGGTATTTCAAAACAGGATTGTGGGTTCATAGATTAACACAAAAAAGAAAAGAGAAGGGTTTCAAAAACTACCTACATAGAAAAGTAGCTAAAGAACCTTCCTTATATGATAATACAAAGGCAAATATAAGCCAACTCAAAATGGAAAAGTACCTACTAGATCACGGCTATCTAAGAGCTGAGGTAACAATAGATACTACCCAAATAGAAAAGACTGTTGCCATCACTTTCAAAGTTGATACTAAGCAGAGGCATAAGATCCGAAGTATTAAGCAAGTCTCTGACAGCACTAATGTTGGGCAAGTACTACTTCAATCCAAGACTCGATCAAAACTTAAAGTCGGCGGGTATTACAGCAAACAGAATATAGATTCCGAACGCAGTAGACTATCCAATTATTTAAAGGGAAAAGGTTTTATTAATATCTCCGAAGAGAATTTCTTCTTCACCGTAGACAGTCAATTTGTAGAAAGCGTGGTAGATATTTCCATCAACTACAAGCCATCTAATGCAGCGCAAAATATGACTCAGTATAAACTAGGCGCCACTTATATCCATTCTCAAGATGGAAATAAAGACCTTGAATCAGAAAACGTAGATACTGTTTTGGTGAAGACTGGAATGTACGATCTCCAATATTTCGAAATACTTCGCCCCAAAGTACTTGACCTGACAATAGACCAAGATTCAAGTGATTACATTTCACTGCAAAAGCAAAATTTGACTCAAAACCACTTCTTATCTTATGGTTTATTCAAGTATGTAAATCAAAAATACAGCAATCCTTATGGAGATTCTTTAGACATCATAGATCGACACATCTATCTTACTCCTGGTCCAGATGCCAATATAGGAACGGGCTTTGAGCTCAACAATCGTTCGGGAAACTTTTTCGGAAATGCTTTGACCAGTTCATTCCGAAACCTCAATACTTTCAAGGGAGCTGAGGTCTTTAATATTTCCCTGACCTTAGGATCCGAATTTCAATTCAATACTAATCAAAACTTGCTCAACACCTTATTGGCAGATTTTAATGTCGGCCTAGATGTTCCTAGATTGCTGGTTCCCTTTTTGAAGATAAAACCTTCGACCTATTATATCCCGCACACCAAATTCAATTTTACCACTTTACTGGAAAGAAGATTAGACACCTATACAGCGCTTAGGAGCTCATTCAATTTTTCCTATCAATGGAGGGAGACAAGAAAGTCAAATCATTTGCTCAGTCCAGTGTCGCTTTCATATCTAGATATTCTGAACACAACATCTAGCTTTGAAATGAGACTTGATTCCGTACGACGGCTTGCTTTAAGTTTACAAGATATCATAGATTTGGGTTTTGAGTACAATTACACCTTTACTGATCAAAACCCTAATTCATCAAAAAACTATTCCTACCTTAATATTGATACTAGAGTATCGGGAAACTTTCTTAATGCAATTGTTAAGACTAGAAATGCTGAAGGCAATAAAACACTCTTTGACATCCCTTTTTCTCAGTACTACAAATTGCATATTGATTATCGGTACTATATCCCCTTCAGAAAATCCAAATTGGTGTCTAGAATAAATACTGGAATTGCTTATGCCTACGGGAATGCAGAAGAGGTTCCTTATAATGAACAATTTATTGTAGGAGGATCACAAAGTTTAAGAGGATTTGATCTCCGAGGACTGGGACCTGGCAACTACGCCATAGAAGACCCAAGCAACGATTCAGATCGAGACCAAAATTATGATCAAACGGGCGATATACTTTTAGAGATGAATCTAGAGTATCGATTTGATATTTCTGAATTTTTAAAAGGTGCTGTATTTCTGGATGCCGGAAATGTTTGGCTGATCAATCCAAACCCAGTTACTCCAGGTGGTCTCTTTCAGGCAGATACCTTCCTAAAGCAAATTGCTCTGAATGCAGGATATGGATTTAGGTTCAACATTAAGGATATTGTCTTAGTCCGAACGGACCTCGGTCTTGTGCTACGCCGTGCCTATGTAGACGATGGATTCGATTGGACTATGAATCGTGATGATGCGTTTGAAGGCCAATGGTGGAAAAACAATCTTAAACTACAAGTAGGATTAGGATATCCTTTTTGATAACCTCCTAAACCCTTGCTTTTTGAAGCATCAACCTGATGCTTGTCTACCACTCCACTTGTATTCCTTTTCGTATTTCATAGCTGCTCCTTTTTTAAGCATCTTTACCGCCTCTGGATCATACTTTAATAATCGCAAACAATTGGCTAGTTCTTGAGCAGCTTGAATTTCATTTTGATATCGGATTTTCATCCCACTGGAATTGTCCAGTAAATTATCGTGACTACTATTTGTATAGCCTAATACGGGTAAACCATACAAAAAGGCTTCCTTAATAATTACAGATGAATTGATGTTTCTAGGTAAGAGTAAAAGCGATGCTTCTTTGTATGCTTTTTCAATTTTCGCCTGCTCGGTTAAATTTAAGAAAACAGTTTTATCTATAATCTTTTTGTGAGCAGCCAAGTCCTCGTTGAGATTGTGATGGTATTTTTTATCAATCACAATAAGATGACTATGCTTTTGATATTTGTAAGATACACTATGATAGAATTCGGCAAAAGATGACAATGCGATTTCTATGGAATTTTCCTCAAGGAACCTTCCTAGGGCAACAACTATAAACGGCTTCATAAATTGTATAAATTTATGGGGAGTCGTTGTTAAAAATAAGATTCTGGTTAAAGCAGAAATATACAAACACTAGCGCTGCTTAGAATTCCAAATTCTTGCAAATTGTGACAGCAAAAATTTGGTCAAATAAACATTTTCAAATATGTACTCAGTTGATTTGCATCTGCCTCGACATCCTTGGATCGGTCAAATACCAAATGTGCTTTGTCATATATCGGTTCTCTTAGCGATAGCATTTTCAATATCTTATCGCGTATTTCTTCCATGTTTAAGCTTTTGATAGCAGGACGCTTGTGCTTACCCATCAGTAAACGTTCTACTATGTCTTCAATATTAGCTTTGAGGTACACCACTACCCCATTATGAAGCATATACTCCATATTGTCATGCGTCATAGGAAGTCCACCTCCAGTCGAAATTATCTGTGATTTTGTTGAATTGAACTCACGCAGCTTCTTGGACTCCAATTGTCTAAAATAAGGCTCTCCATAATCTGAAAAGATCTGATTGATAGAAATCCCAGCATCTGCCACTATTTCATGATCTGTATCAATAAGAGGTAAATTCAGCTTTTGCGCTACTGCTCTACCAATAGCTGACTTACCAACACCCATACTTCCTACTAAATAAATGGTCATATATTAAAAATCAGATATCTGTTTGATAAAGCGATCACTAAAATTATTTTATCCAATAATCAGGATTGAGAGTCAGTTTGTTAACGAATGGTAAATCTAATCAATTCAATATAAAGGGCGCCCCTAATGACTATATTCTTGATGGAGCAGATTACTGACAATTGCCTCTAATAAGTAAGATTTGACCCGTAAATAGCCAAAAAACACGGAAAATAGAGCTTCAATTGGTATTTCGAGGTCAAAATTGATACATTCTCTCAAAAATGAAGCAGCAGTATAAACCAGAATTGGGTATTATCCATTTCCTAGCATATGGGCGGACAAATAAATTCTAAAAACTACCATTTACAAAGGCTTTTGACTAATTTTGTAGCACAACAACTTAATATGAAATTTAATCTTATCACCTTCTTTTTTGGATTGCTCCTATTGAGCTGCAATCCTTCTGCCCAAGTAGATAACAAGGCTGCAGACAAGGACAGCAAAAAAGGCTTTTCAAAATCGGACATTATTCGTATGCCCATAAGTGCAAACGAGCCGCTTGATACCAGCTTGGTAGCTAAAATGGACTTTGAAGAAACTGTTCATGAGTTTGGAACTGTCTTGGAAGGAAAACAAGTCGAGCATGTATTCAAATTTAAAAATACTGGTAAAGTACCATTGCTAATCTCTGAAGCAAAAGCTACCTGTGGATGTACTGCTTCATCCTATCCAAAAGAGCCGATCGCTCCTGGAGAATCTAGTGAGATAGCGGTACGCTTTAATACCGCTGGTAAGAAGCAAGAACAAAGCAAACCACTTACCTTGATTGCCAATACATTCCCATCTAAGACTATACTTACGATGAAGGGATATGTACAACCCAATCCTCAACTTCAACAACTCATAGACAAACAGAATTAAAATGGAAATAATACTACTACAAGCTGCACAAGGTGGCGGCGCAAGCATGTTAGTCATGATGGCGATGATCTTTGCTGTGATGTACTTCTTCATGATTCGCCCGCAAGCAAAAAAGGCAAAAGAACAAGATGCTTTTACTGAAGGGATCAACAAAGGAGATCAAGTCGTCACTAACAGTGGCATCATTGGTAAAGTCAATAAGATCGAAGGTGAGGTCATCCATTTACAAGTAGATCAAAAGACCTACTTAAAGATATTCAAATCTGCTATTTCTAAAGACATGACGGAAAGTTATGCCAAAGGCACAGTAGAGACTGTCGCTGCAACTGCTTAATACAAATGAAACTAGCCCTCGACCTAAGAGTACTCACTAAGCCTGGTTGGATCAAAGCAGTGCTTGCTGATTTTGATACCTTCCTTATGGATCATGCGGACTGTGAGCGCAAAGCTTCATCCTCTGCTATGAGCTTTATCGCCAAGTATCCGGATCGCACTGAGATGATTCCTGAACTGATCGAAACAGCTGTAGAAGAACTAGAACACTTTCAGCAGGTATATACGCTAATGGAAAAGCGTGGCGTCGCTCTGGCTCAGAGAATGCCTGAGGATCCATACATCAAACAACTGATGAAGAAGATGCACTCTGGTGTAAAAGAGCGTTTTCTAGATCGCTTATTGATTGCATCCGTTGTTGAAACAAGAGGTGCTGAACGATTTAAAATTATCGCTGACCACATGGATGATCCTGAGCTCCATCAATTTTATAAAATGCTCTGGATCTCAGAAGCTAAGCATGGTCATATTTTTGTTAAAATGGCCTTGATGTACTTTCCAAAAGATAATGTCTATGACAGACTCAATTGGTGGATGGATACCGAAGGAGAGATCGTCGATAATCTCCCGTTTAGAGCAGCTCTGCATTAAGCTTAACTGACTTTACGCTCATAGTGCAGTGTACTCAGTAATTAAAAAAATGAAAAAAGTATTATTCATATTTACAGTATTCCTTTTAATGCATCTAAATATTAAGGCGCAAAATATGGATACAGTTAAAATTGAGAATACTTTACAAGAAGTTGTTGCTGCATTTAAAGTGAAATCGTTTAAGGACTTAAAGAATGTACTTTTTGAAAAAGAGCATTACTTAGAGTTGGTGAAACAAACAAGTGGAAAATCTAATATTGAAGACTCCGAATTAGACAAAGCTATCCAAACTTTGAATCAGCAGATTGAAGAGAGCTTTCAACAAATCATCAAAAAGGGAGAAGCCAAAGGATTGATTTGGGAAAATGTGACTTTTGAAGGTTATGTTTTTAACAGTGAAGAATTGACAATTGGAAATGAGACTAAATCTGAAGGCTATTTAGTTGATAGTCATATCCGCTTAGGGTATAATGGACAAAATTTCACAATTATTGGTATCCAGTTATGGCTTTTCGAAAATGAATACAAAGTTAAAGGTGATGAAATAAGGGGTATATTTGAAATCGATTTAGACGTTTATGTCCCAGCAGATAGTATGTATTTAGATGAAATGAAAGAAAATGGACATTAAAAACAAAAAATGTTCATAGTGGCTAAACGCTACTACGCCATATACAC
The DNA here is from genome assembly GCA_937974575.1 of uncultured Saprospiraceae bacterium. Taxonomy (GTDB): domain Bacteria; phylum Bacteroidota; class Bacteroidia; order Chitinophagales; family Saprospiraceae; genus JALZVN01. The sequence continues at coordinate 7,411 of CALJVI010000230.1, forward strand.
TAACCGTACTAAATCCCCACACATACATTTCTCTTTTCGGACAAAGGATAGTAGTCAGCCGACGGGGATGGTGCGCTTGGATGGCGCCAGGAGGAGCCCGCAGGGCCGTAGCAAAGCGGAGTGACGAATAGCCTGGTCCCGCCTTTTCGCGGGATGGCCCCAAATCAAAAATATGCTAATCCAATAAGGTAAATGAATCTATAAATTTGCCTACCTCATACGAGAGTCCTCCGTCGTAGCTAGAGAAAACTTCGATCATATATATTTTATCCTTGGCAAGAATGATTTTATTCTTTAACGAGTACTGACCTTCTTGATAGCTGATGCGAGAAATCTGGGATGGGTAATCGCCAAAAGGCTCTGGCTGGCTGTACAACAACTCACCCTGGAGACGATCCACGATAGCATCAATGGTCTCCGCAAAAAGCTCGGTAGCCACATCTGTAGTGTCCTGCTCGGTATCTAGTGCAATAAAATCATAGTGCGTGATAGAATATAAAAAGACCTGCTGCGTACTATCATTGACATGATAGCTGTGATTGTGCCATTGAATATCGCCTTGGCCGGAAGGTATATTCTTTACTTCCAACTGCAATTCGCCTGGGCTGAGGACAGAAAAGCCACCAACATCGGCTGTGAAAACTGACCAGTTGAGCGAGATAATGCTTATTATTGCATGAGTGAAGAGCGCTATATTCATTTCTTTTAATTAATTAAATCAAAGTGCAAGATAGACATAAAAAAGGTTGTATGGAGAGCGTCCTGAGCAATAGCTTTGGTATGCGTCTGCTGTGTATTGCCATATTTTGTGCTAGTGTATGGTGCTGTAAAAATGACCCAGCTGTAGCACAAGAGGAGGCACCCGCTCAACTCGTCCCCTTATCAGAAGAGTATGATGAGTCCACTGAAGAATGGGGCTTCATCAATAAATCGGGCGACTTGATGATCAGCGTCGGCTTTGATGAAGTAAATAATTTTTCTGAAGGATTGGCTGCTTTTAGAGATAAAGCCTCATGGGGTTATATCGACAAAGCTGGGGATAAGGTGATTGGGGCCAGCTACTACAATGCATTTAACTTTGAAGATGGTCTGGCGAAGGTGAGTAACTTCGACAGGAAGTACGGAGTGATAGATAAAAAAGGAACTCCAATAATTCCTTTCAACTATAAAGACATGCATACTTTCAAGGAAGATCTATGTGGAGTGCTCGTAGAGGGTAAGTGGGGATTTATAAATCAAGAAAACGAAGTAGTCATAGCAGTGGAGTACGATGCTGTGAAAGATTTTGAGAAAGGAAAATGTATCGTAAAAAAAGATAAAACATATTTTATCATTGACCGGCAAGGCAAAAAAGTATCTGCTGAATTTGACAAAATATCGCACTTGAATAACGGAATGTACAAGGTGAAAAAAGATGGCTTGTACGGACTGCTGGACGCAAGCTGTAAGCCTGTCATCGTGCCTATGTATGAATCCATTTCGCAAGCAGATGGAGAAGTATATGCAGTAAAAAAAGATGGTGTCCATAGCCTCATCACTGCGGATAAAAAAAGTATAAGGGTTCCTAAGAACGATGGTATTCAATATCTCGGAGCTAGACGCTGGTCTTATGAAGTGAAAGGAAAAATTGGGCTGTTGGATAATCGTGGAGAAATCATCATGACTCCTAAGTACAATATCATCACACCGTATAAGGATGGTTTTGCTACCTATCAATCGGATCAACTATGGGGTTATCTAAATATCAATGGAGAAAAAATAACGCCTCCTGCTTTTGGCTTGGCTTGGGATTTTAAAGAAGGGCTAGCCAGAGTAATTGCTCGTGAAGGCGTATGCTTTATCAATACAAAAGGGGAACTGGTATTCATTTCCCCCAACTTTGATGTACGTGACTTTTATGAAGGCATGGCGCGAATACCCCTATAATAATAAATCAAAATGAAGATCTACAATTTGCTATGTATAGCTGCGCTATCCTTTTTAGCCCTAAGCTGCGGAAGCTCAAGTAAGGAAAAAAAAGCCGAATGTGAAGCGCCAAAACCTGAGGCGGTATTTAGTGAATCACTAGATGGCATACGCACTCACTCCTTCGCACTGAGTGGTCATAATAGTGAAGAGCAGCTCCAATTTGAAGATGGTACTGCACTTACTTTGTTTCAATCGGGCTGCGAAAAGATCGTACAAGAATTTAGGTTTACACTGCCTGAAAAACTAGACGAGGATCGTACGATCCTGGCTATTGACAGATTGCTATTTCTTGCTAAGATGGATGATAAGTATATGGCCTTTGCCAACTGGGCACAGGCTATAGAAGGACTCCAAGCTCAATTTGCAGAACAGGACGAGGTAGAAGTCGAGCAAGGATTTTTTGTAGGACTGGACAAAATAAGCAGCAGTGATCAGACTATACTGGTGATAAAACTATTTCAGAAGTAAACAACATCTCTGTTAAGTACTTACAAGTCTGCAAAATCTATGAAAATTGTCTGTAAAATGTTGATACTTATTCCCAATTGCGGAGTCATAATTACTAAAGAACTAATATGATATTGCGAACACTTCTCATCTTACTATTCTCTTGCTCGATGCTATGGCTAGATGGTTCTATTCACGCTCAAGATGCAAGCCCCGATATAGAGGCAGTCAACTTTTACTACCCGAAAAATGCATATAAATTTAAACTATCGTCTGACATCAAGTCATACATCAAGGACCTCAAGTCTTATATGCAAGAAAATGACAGCTATATGGTCAAGCTTGATGGATTTTCCTATGATGGCAGTAATGAAGAATGGAACACTCGTGTGTCCAAGTATAGAGTGCGTGCAGTGAGAGACCTTCTCATTGACTATGGTATTGCCAAAAATCGTATTGAAATAGAATATTTTGGCAAGACTAAACCCATCGCTGAAAATGATTCGTCCAAAGAGCTGGCGAAAAATCGCAGAGTAGAGCTCAGATTAGTAGAGCAGGGGTAAATGATAGCTTACCATTCACTGCAGCGTCTTGATATTCAGCTGATAGGAAATACACTAGATAATAGCTGCTGGCGTACTCAAAACACTCTGAGTCACTTCTCCCCTTTTACATCCCACTTTCTAAACTCTAATCTATATTGCTCGTTATAAATAAAGGCAATTGCTGCGGATATGTCTATCATTTTGCATCTTTCTGTACAAATCTTTTGGGACAGCAAGCTTAGTAATGATGTAAAATACTCGTTATTATCCTATATTTGCGGCACATTTCAAAACTCAAGAAATTAGAATAATATGAAATACGACGTTATTGTTATTGGTAGTGGTCCTGGTGGTTATCCAGCAGCGATTCGTTCTGCACAACTTGGCAAAAAAGTAGCTATTGTAGAGCGCGAATCTCTTGGTGGTATATGCCTCAACTGGGGATGCATCCCTACAAAAGCCCTACTCAAAAGCGCACAAGTATTTGAATATATAAACCACAGTGAAGACTACGGCATCAACGTCAGTGGAGTTAAGGCAGACTTTACTGGAATGGTAAACAGGAGTCGTGGCGTAGCAGACGGCATGAGCAAGGGCATCCAGTTTTTGATGAAGAAAAACAAGATTGACGTCATCATGGGCAATGGATCTTTGCAACGTGGCAAAAAAGTAGAAGTAAAAGATGCTTCTGGCAAAACCACTACTTATGATGCGGACCATATCATCCTTGCGACAGGTGGCCGCGCAAAGCAACTGCCTAATTTACCTATCGATGGCGAGAAGATCATTGGCTACCGAAAAGCAATGACGCTAGCAAAGCAGCCCAAAAGTATGGTCGTAGTTGGTGGTGGTGCCATAGGTGTTGAGTTTGCATATTTTTATAGTGCACTTGGTACCGAGGTTACCTTGGTTGAATTTTTGGAGCAGGGCGTAGTACCTCGTGAAGACAAAGATATCAGCAAAGAGCTTTCTAAGATCTTCAAGAAAAAAGGAATCAAAGTACTGGGCAACACATCTGTGGAATCAGTAGACACGTCAGGTAAGTCTTGCATTGTTACTACCAAGAGTAGAAAAACAGGCAATATAGAAGAGATCAAATGCGATGTAGTCTTGTCTGCTGTCGGCGTTAGTCCAAACACTGAAAATATAGGTCTGGAAGCACTAGGTATCAAAACCGATAGAGGTCTGGTCATGGTCGACGACTATTACCAAACGAATGTCCCTGGCGTTTATGCCATTGGTGACATCGTCCCAGGTGCGGCTCTTGCACACGTTGCTACCGCGGAAGCGATCATCTGTGCGGAAAAAATCGCAGGACACCATCCAGAACCTTTAGACTATGGCAATATCCCTTCCTGTACTTACTGCATCCCAGAGGTTGCCTCTGTTGGCCTTACGGAAGCGGAAGCAAAAGAGAAAGGCTACCAACTCAAAGTTGGTAAATTTCCGTTTAGTGCATCTGGTAAAGCCAGTGCAGCGGGTGCCAAAGAGGGATTCGTTAAAGTTATCTTCGATGAAAAGTATGGCGAATTTCTTGGTGCACATATGATCGGTGCCAATGTTACGGAAATGATTGCAGAGATAGTTGTTGCTAGAAAACTAGAAACTACAGGACTGGAAATCGTCAAATCTGTTCACCCACACCCTACTATGAGTGAAGCTGTGATGGAAGCTGCTGCTGCTGCATATGGTGAAGTGATACACTTATAATAATGATGAAGGGCCTCCACACGTGAAAAACGTGTGGCGCTACGTTTCGTGGCTCGCTATTCGCTCGGTCCTGACATCATTAGCGTTTTGATATTCCTATTGATATATGGATAGCTAAAGTATATTGGTACTTATAAGGAGTAACGGACTACAAAAAAAAGAGTGAAGCTTTGAAAAAAAGCTTCACTCTTTTTCTGTACCACTGCATATCGCTAGTCCAAAAACAAAATGTACAGAATACAAACTTTATAATTTATTGTTGGGGGATATCCTTTGGGGTATCAATGTCCATAAGAATACCTCTGTCTGCAGTATGAAAAGCAAGTACCCTACTTGCATTGGCTTGTAAAATAGGCCTACAGCCGTTGCACTCTTCTAGTTGTAAGATTTGCTCCTTGTAATCACTAGAGATCAATACAGGATTACCTTTTTTATGATCATAATAAGGGGAGACGATCAGCCCTTCATGCGTAGAGTTGTTATTCAAAAAGTACTGTACTATGTCTGTATAAGTTGCTGACTGGATATGTATCTGATCCGCTAAACAGATTAGGTATCCCTGTACTTCATTGGGACATGCCGCTATGGCCTGCTGAATAGATGAGGTCATCCCTACTCGGTAATTTGGATTGTATACTTCTGCGAACAAAATATTGCTGGGTACCTGAGCAAGCACCTTGTCTCTTTCGTAGCCAGTAACCAGCATGATTCCACCTAGATCAGCACCATGCAGCGCATGCATAGTATGCGTGATCATCGCGGCTCCTTCTAGTTTGTGCAGCAGTTTATTCTGCTCCCCAAAACGTTTAGATAGACCCGCTGCTAGTAAGATTACCTGAACCACTTTGAACTTATTTTATACCAAAGTTAAAAAAAGCCCTGCATTACTTGCAGAGCTTCTAGCTTTATATTTTAGTATTTAGGACACCAATATATTCCACCATAACTATCTAAAGTAGAATCGACAAATCGTCCCATGATTTGGTTTAGTTTCAATTTCAAACACAGAGCCAGTTACCTTAGCAATAGCCTCTACCTTGCTCAATCCAACACCTACACATTGCAGCAAGTGAGTTTGAGTATTGAATGGATCTTTAATCTTTTCTTTAAGATTACTCTTGTTAAAACCTAGTCCATTGTCCCTAATCTCAAGTACTAATCGTTCCATGATTTTGTAACTTGATATTTCGATCTTGAGATCACTCTTGTCCATGTTATGCAAGAGTGCGTTTGATAATAACTGAGTCAATATTATCTCTAAAAAATCTCCATTAAACCAAACTTTTGTTTCGTCTTTGAAATTTGTTGTAATCTTCGCATCCACCAATTTAAGTGGTTCATAGAGGTTGAGGATAGCCTTGTCATAAGCTTGTCGGAAATAATACAACTCACTTATAGGAGATTCCTTTGTATAAATTTCTACTAAATTCACCAACTCGGAAATTGTGAATTCCATACGTGAAGATGCTTCTTCGATTAGAGCAAAACCTCTATCAAGCCTATCTTTCTCTTTAGTCCTTTGCAGAAGTTGGCTATAAGACTTGATCACAAATAAAGGTGACCTTAGCTTATCACTGACATTCTGAACCAGAGTATGAAAAAAGGTATTGCAAACTGGACTAGATAAACCATCATCCTTAGGAAGGATATTTAATCTGTCAGTTTTAAGGGTACTTTTGCGCTCGCCATCTACAGTCATAGGCGATTATTTTTCGTCAATAATTATCAATCTAGGATTGACTATCAACTGTAGTACCACAAATAGAATTAAAAGGTTACACCTTAAAAGAAAAAATAAGATGCAAAAGAGGACTAAAAGATAAATCAATGGTCGCTCAGGTGACCATCTTTGGGTAAAAATATTCCAAAAGAGATGCTAGTTCAGATAGTGTAGTTGCTGAGAAAAAGCTACTCTTTTGGAATATCAAAGCGGACTTAATGACGTCTTTCTCTTCTATCGTAGCCGTCATTATCCGACTTTGGTCTAGCTTTTTTCACAACAATCGTCCTACCTGCAAGTTCACTTTCGTTAAGATTGTTAATTGCATTCTCAGCTTCATTGTCATCATCCATCTCTACAAAGCCAAATCCTTTAGATCTATTTTCATACTTATCAAAAATGATTTTTGCAGAGCTTACAGATCCATACTGCTCAAATAATGTGCGCAGCTCTTCCTCAGTAGTGCTGTAGTTTAGTTTTGCAACAAAAATATTCATATTATAAAGTTGGTTAGAACAGTACCAAACTCAAAGGAAGTTAAGCTTTGTCCCAGATTAAAAATCGTTTGTACTATTAAATTAATAATAAAATATTAGAAATCATAAAAATATGAATGCTTTATGCTGCATATTAGTCTGAAACCTATTAATTGTTCTAATATGCTGCTGTCACATATTTGTATTTTTTCTGAATTGATGGCCTTATTCAGACTTGGACAGATCAAAGTTCATACAAGCGTCTAAGTAATATTTTATCTATCTTTGCGATAGCATACCCTTCCATAGCCCAAATAACTACACCATTTTACTAGCAAAAGCAATGTCTAACATCAGTTTTGTCGTATTTGTACCTAATTCAAATTATTAAATTTATCATGGCACTTTTCTCGTAAAACTATTGTTGAGGCTTAGGTAATTATTTTAATTACAATTGGAAACAATCCATAATTCTATAAATCTTAATGCTGCTAAAAAAGCTTCATATAATTCTCTTCTATATATTGATTTGCTGCTTCATGGCATGCAAGGGTGATGATAACATGACACCTATATCACTCAATAACAGCGTTGGTAACTGCGATATTCAGATTCCTGCCTTTTACCTTAATGAAGAGAACGCACAACTTAGCTCTTATGACGCTTACAACAAGGTAGCCTTCATTAATAGCCAAGGAGAAGAAAAAAGTTTTCAAATCGGGCAATCGGTAAAAACATTAGATGAAGGATTATTTGAAGATATAGACTCTACAAAATATTGCTTTACTACGGAAAGCATAGAAACATCACTCATCAATAATAAGGGGCTTGAGTTTACCATTATAATAGAGACAAAACCATATTTCGCAGATGTCAAGTCTTCACTTTCTGCTGATATACTTAAAATATTCTATAATGACACAATGAATGGGGCCACTGATCGTAGACTAGTTTTCAGAAAAGTACTCGATCTAAAAGATTATCCTTCTGCTTTGTACCAAACCACAGTGGATGTTCCAAGTAAATATTTCGTTGACAATGAATTCAAAAACTTAGAAATAACAAATTTCAATTCCCCCGTTATACGATTATATTTCAATGACAATTTGGGCATCGTAGCTTACGAAGATGAGAATAAAGTCCTCTGGCAATTTAGCAATAAGATGTAAAGCACAAGTTAGCTAAGCACAGCTACAATAAAACCATTTTCCCAAAGCAATTTCACTCCAACATAGATTACTAACACAGCCGTCAATCGACGCACGACCATCTCAGAAAGGACTTTTATCCCAACCCTAGTCCCCAGCTGACCTCCCATAGCTACAGCCGTCATCAGAATGATGGCAAACTTCCAATCCAACTGAACTTGATGCAAGGTATACTGCCCCAACAATCCTGCAATAGAGTTGACTAGAATGAAAAAACCAGCAGTTGCAGCTATCCGCTTAGGGGTATCCCAATTTAATAAATGTAGTAGTGGGGATAAGAATATACCCCCGCCGATACCGACCAATCCAGAAAAAAAACCGATCCCACCTCCTATTCCAAACTGCATTGGCTTGGTATTCAACTGTACCGAATTCACAGGAGTCTTAATGGCTTTCTTTGATAAAATTGCAATGCCGGCAAGTAGCAAAGCCATTCCTAATACTAGGAGAAAGCTCTCTTTTGGTAGTAAGATCCTGCCTCCTACAAAGGCCATTGGCACACTGATGAGCACGATAGGAAGTACCTTCTTCCAATCCATCAAATCATTTTTAGTATAAAAGTAAACTGCAAAAGAGACTACCGTAATATTGCACAATAATGCTAAGACTCTCAGTAGGTCATACTCTACTCCAAACAAGGCTAAGATTGCTATATAGCTACTCCCTCCGCCAAATCCAATAGAGGAATATAAAAAGGCTATCCCAAAAAATAGTATGATCAACTCTGGCTGATCCATTACTTTAGATCCGCTTGATAGTCGACCTCAAAATAGGATTCACATAAACGCTTACCCTTAATTTCTTCTTTCAATCCCAGCTCAGAAAAGATGCAATGCTTTTCCATCTTCTTGAGTGCCCGGACAAAATTGTCCACCGACCATGGGTTATGAAAGTCATGATAATTGGACTTGCCCCCATCTATGCTGTAGGTCACTACTCTAGGCAAAGTATACTTTTTGCGCCAAGTATTAAGTTTGATAATTGAACTGTGCAGCACTGCATCAAACTCTGGAAATGCACTCTTAAAAGAAATAATCCACTTTTTGTGGCCAAGCAAAAATTGCTTTGTCTCTACCCTAGGTTGACATCGCACTGTCTCATCTATACTATAGGTATTGGCCTCTTGGAGGGCCTTCACAAACTGAGGTATATTCGGCAATTGTTTTTCGCTGAAATGTAGATTTTGGTAAGCATTACTTCTAGAATTGACTTGCTCTATCCCTAGATTGACTAATTCTATAGATCGATCTGAATTTTCAATCTGCACCTTATTTTTCTTAATATCTACTTTCACTCGTTCCTCAATTGGCGAATGAAAATCCAGTCCAAAGGCGTCCAGTTCTTTGAGGTAATTGTGCGCTTTATTTTTATTATGGATGGATTCATCTTTGAGGATGGCTCTATCTTTATCGGTGTCCAATACCCAATTTTTTATGCCCTCTTGCGTTTCAGCAGTAGCAAGGTTAAGTGCTGGGGCAAAAAACTTAGCATAGCCAGTAGTCACATTGATCAACTCTGGTTTCTCATGATCCCCATGCCTCAACATGATCCCCATGGTAGACATCAATGAAGTATCTGCTGCTTGATTCATTTGCAATAATAGCACATCCTCGCTTGGCTTTTCTAGGACCAGCTCATTGAGTTGATAGCTCGACTCCATGTATAAAGATTTAAGAAAGATAGAACTCCAATTTAGTTTCAGTGCATCCTTAGGCCGTTCGCAGCTATTGATGAGATGGACCAATTGCGCAGCTTCTTTAGCCATCTCTTCTCGATTTATCTTCGGAACATCAGCATCGCTAATGGCGCTATTCAAATAAAAGACTCTTTCAGAATAGACTTTATCATTGAGTTTTACTCCTAGTTTATTTGCATAGGATTCCAGCCTTTGGATCCAACTATTCTGAATGGCAATCACTTGCTTATCGTCCAGCTGGTCAAAATTTTGACCTTCCAGCTCTTCCAAGTTAAATGCAATCTTATATCGTTCTTTAATAGAGGCAAGGATCTCATTCACTATTTGTAGATCCGTATAGATGGGATAAGACGGGCTGATCAGTTGGGACTCCAAAAAATCATTGACATCATAGTCCGACTTTTCTACAAATTGGCCAAAGGTAAATTCCTCCAAGCGAAGATCTTCATACATAGATTCAAAGGTGGCATCCTTTTCTAGTTGCACCACACTGTCCACTCCAGCTTCTCTATGGAGATAAGAAAAACCTCCCTCTTCAGTTCTTCTAAGGCTAGGATTCAGTCTATAGTGCATGATACCTTGCAAACCAACATCACAGTAGCACAAATCAAAAAACTCTTTTCTCTGAGCTAAAGCTAGACTTAAGGCATACTTGCTCTGTGGGGCCAATACATTTTGCTCCCAGTCTACAAACTGCGAACCTGCAAAGGCGGCCAAAGGGCTTGGATTCAAGGCCATCCTAAATAGATACTTAGTAATGGCACGTTCTGTTTGCTTCTCCTTTTTCCTGATACTTACCGTAGCATGAAACTCATAATGAGGCAATGCTTGATACAGCACCTTACTAGAAAAAGGTAAGGACAACGTTAAATATTCAGATTGAATAAGGGATAGAAAATGCTTCCGCTTGGCTTCTATTTCTTCTTCTGTCGCATCAGCAGCAGATGCTATCGCAAATACATCGAGATGAGAAAGGGTGTAAATTGGTTTTCTTAATAAAACATAGGGTGAAAATCGCATTCGCAAAACTAAAAGTTCTCCATGACCTTTTCTATAAAATCGTCATCTTTCGACGGAAGGACTATTTTAGTAATATCATCGATTGTCAAGACTTCTGTAGATGCAATCTCATATTCATGATCCTCAGAGGTATTCCCCCTAGCCATGCCGATGATCTCAGCCTCAACGTTGGAGCCGTCTGGCAGATAAATAAGCAAACTAGAGCCTTCATAAATATTCTTTGCATCATGTGCATTGGCCTTGACAAAGAAGGTCTTACCTCGATTCAACTGCACTTTTGATTTGTGATACCTGACTAGGAGATCATTTTTAGACACCTTCTCAAGGTGACCAAGCGATTCGATCTTTCCATTGTGTTCAGATAGAATGCAGCATTGGTGCTCCAAAGATTCAAGGGCATGGGATAGATCCAGCTCTAGAGCTACCACATCTCCTTTATCCTTCTTGGCGGGCCTCCTTTTCTTTGCCTCTTTTACGAGGGCATCATACTCACTTTTATACGCCCAAAGCTGGTGCTTGGCCGTTTGAAGTTGATTATTCCTTATTAAGATGTTATTTTCACTTTCATCCAACTTTCCTTTTGCTTTGGTCAACTGCTCTAGCGTGATTTCATTTGCTTCATAGGAGCTCCTTTTGGCTTCAAATGTGATGCCCATATTTTTTGTAATACTTTTTAATTGCGGAATTGAAACAGTTAGCTCTTCGACCTCTTTCTCAAACTCAGCAACTATACCTTCTAGCTTTACTATACGATTCTTATTTTTATTGGGACTTGATTTGGAGTTACTTTCTTTTCTTGCATGCTGGGCTTTGGCTAAGGCGATCATCTTTACTTTGACCTCCTTAGACACCATTGGCAATTCCAACATTTCCTTAGTGGGCACCAGCTTGTGCGCTTTTAGTTGGGTGAGCCAATCCTTTAGCAGAAGTCGGCTTTGAGGAGAAAGCACGGTAAACAGGGTATCGCCTTTTTGTACTTCTTGACCAACAGATACTAGTGGATAGATTTGTTGATAATCCAAAAGAGCTGTTTGCTGAGCACCATCTACCTCCTTTTCGATTGCTTTATCATAGAGGACGTTTAATGTAATTTCCTTCTTATCATTTTGCACAAAGAATATAGAGGCCAATAGCACAGCACTCACGATCAATAAAAAATTGGCGATGTGTCCCAAGCTATGAGGAGGATTGGCTAATATGTCTTTTAAGTAGCGCTGCACGGATTTATTCTAAGTCATTTCTAAGTATTAAAAAATAAGCTCCTCTTTTTTGTAGTAATGCTTCATGAGTTCCTTGCTCTACGATCATGCCCTTGTGCAATACCACTATATGATCAGCATCTTTGATGGTACTCAGACGATGTGCTACAAACAAAGTCGTTTTATCATGGTATTCTTCATCTATATTTTTGAGAATTCTTCTTTCTGTTATTCCATCCAAGGCATTGGTTGCTTCATCAATCAAGAGGATGTCTGGACTCTTATAAAACAATCTGGCCAATAGTACCTGTTGCTTCTGTCCTTTGCTGAGCTGTACACCATCCTCCCCTATCCGTGTTTGCATACCCAAGGGCAAAGCCTTTGTAAAAGTCTCCAAACATGCTATACGAATGGCTTCAGAAAGTCTTCTTTTGTCTGGCCTAGTCGACATCATAGTCACATTGGAGGCAATAGAATCCGAAAAGATGTGCCCATCTTCAAACACCACACCCAGCTTCGCATGCAACAATGCGGGATTTACATCTTGGACATTTACATCTCCTAGAGTCACCCGACCGCTATTAGGCGCATACATCCCTACCATCAATTTTATCAAGGTCGTCTTGCCGCTGCCACTAACTCCAACGATGGCCGTTTTCTTACCTTTTGGGATCACAAAACTGGTATCATTTAGCACTGTTGGGCTGTCAATATCACCGTACCTAAACATCAGATCTTCTATATGAATATCCTTGTAGGTAGACAAATGTGCATGTGCTGGCACCTCATATTTTTTTACGCCCAGATCAGAAAGTTCTGAAAGTCTGCGGAGACTGAGCTGGACTTCTTGAAAGTCAATCAACAGATCGAACAGCTCCACCACAGCATTTTTTGAATATGCCAAAATATAAACTACAGCCATCAGACTACCTAAGGAGAATGTACCTTTCATCATATAATGCAAAGCAAAATACAGCATACCTAATTCTACCAACCAGCCCACTATTTTGATCGCAGTCTTCTGAAACTGGTCTACCTTATTGAAGCTAAGCCTCGCATCTAACAGGCTGGCTTGATTTTGCTCCCATACCGATTGGTTGTAGGCCTCCGCATTATTCAACTTGATGGCCGATATCCCATTGATGATTTCAAACAATACATCTTGACTTTTTGCACTTGCCTGCATCAAATTTTGCTTCGCATACAATCGTCGCTGTTTGAAATATAAGATTACGCCTATCTGTAGAACTATGCCTACAAAAAATAAAAGAAAAAGACTTTCGTGCAGTAATAATAAAACGACACAAGACGATAAAAGCATAATCAAATAGAAGATCGCTTGTACTGACGAGGACTGAAAGAAAGCACCCACCTTGTAGTTGTCATAGACGCGCTGTAGGATATCCCATTTGAGTCTCTTCTCAAAAAAACGAATAGGCTGTTGGGTCAATTTTTCTAGATAAGTAGATACCAGTTTTGCGTTGGTCAGCGCAGCTTCTTGCTGAAACATCCAATTTCTGGAGAGCTCCAAGATAATTCTGCCTAACCCTAACATCGCAAAAGCAAACAAACCAGTATGTACCAGATTATGATTTTTCAATAGCGCTCCACTGTCTATCAACTCCTTTATCACTAGCGGTAAAAACAGGTATATCAAAAACAATATTATGCTTCCAAAAATCACATGAAACCAAAATTTTCTGTTGCCTTTCAAGAGACTCAAAAATCCAGCGGTAGATAGAGCCGCTTGCACAGGCATTGCATTGTCTAGTGGCTTTATTTTTTTTACCTCCTGCGGCTTAGTCGCCACTTCGTCTTGATCTATTTTTGAGTCAGGCGCTACAGCAATTGGACTACTTATTTCCTCTTCTGCATCGGGCACCTCTAGCAGGAGTAGCACTCCTTCTCCATGATCTATATCCGCCCAATTTTTGATAAACTCTTGCCTACTTATTTTTCTCTCCCCTACAGCAGGGTCCCCGATGATCACCTCTTCATCTCCTACTTCATAGACTACTACAAAGTGATTTTGATCCCAGTGTGCTATTGCGGGTAGAGGCAAGTCATACAGTAGTTTGTGATAATTGCACCTGACGGGTAGTGTCTCCAATCCGATTTTCTCTGCTGCAGATTTTATATTCAGCATAGACACTCCTTCTCGATCTACGTAGGTATTCTCTCTGAGTTGAGCAAGACTTTGATCCAAGCCATATTCAGCACATACCATGGCGAGACAAGCTGCCCCACAGTCCATACTATCTAACTGCCGTACGATTGGGTATTTACCCATGGATTTATATTAGTTCTCTCATGAAGAGCATCTGCTCTACGCTCAACAAAAATAACGAATCCCTATTGCATAGCCGCTCATTTGTATGCTTATTTCCAACATCCCGCATGGTAAGCGAGCAATCTACCCTATATGGGTTAGTATCTACCTACTAAAAATACGCGTGAGGGATAGTAGCCATCGACTGAGTCGACTGGAGTGAAACGGAATGTCGGCTCTGTCGAGTCCGTAGGACCTGGTGGCGCATAGATTATATGTTTGCATAAAATGGTTAATGATCATTAATTTTAAGTGAATAAAATTTAGACCATTAACACATTAAATTTTGCAGATGAAAAATACAAAAAAATCTAGTATTGAGAAACCCCTAATTTTTATGGGTAT
>CALJVI010000231.1 GCA_937974575.1 uncultured Saprospiraceae bacterium
TCACTTCGCCCCCTAGCTTCTACGCGCTCCGCTTTGTCGAGCTTCGGCTATTCGCCTACGCAACAGAAACCATGCAAAAACTGTTTAATAGATACGAGCTTTCATCCTCATAGCCAGGCATATACAACTGGATTGGAATAATCTATGCACTTTAGGACATATCTATTAACTATAATCTTAGCCAAACAGAAAATTGAAAATTTCCCAAAACGCACGGAATAGATAATAGAGCTGCTCTTTATATGGGACTACGTATAAAAGAACTATTTTTATCCCTTAACAATTGATTCAGCACTAAACTATTACACAAAGTATATTTGAAGAGGTCAACTACATATTATATCAAGTACACTCTTGTAGGTTTAGTTATACTCCTGATCTTGGCTTTGTTGCTATTGCAAGTCCCCTATGTTCAAACCCGATTGGTCAATACAGTCAACCACCGTCTTGAGCAAAAACTTGGCAACAAAATCAGCGTGGAATCTGTCAACATCAACTTCTTCAACAAGGTAATTCTTCAGAATGTATACATTGAAGATCAAAATCAAGACACCTTGGCGATGATTTCACAATTGCAGGCTAAGGTTTCCCTCCTCGATCTTCTCCAAAATGAACTCCATGTCAAAAGCATAGAACTTGATAATGCGCATGTCCATTTGAAGAAGGATGAACAAACTGGTCAATTTAATTATCAATTCTTATTAGATCAATTTGCATCGCAAGATGACAGTACATCCGATAAGAGTGCATTCAATCTTGATATTGATGCTATACACCTAGAAAATACGCACTTCATATTTGAAGATCCCTCTCTTGAGACTAGGGTCAAGGCCCACATGAAGCGAAGCAAAATTGACATAGAAGAGTTCGATCTAAACAAAAGAAAAATCAAGATTGCCGACCTATCCCTTACCGAAGCAGAAGTACATTATACTTATGGCAAAGATCAAGATAAAGCCAGCACCGAACTTCGTTTTCCTGGCCTACCGATACAATTAGAAGTGCTCCATCTAGATCTCTCAAAAGTAAAACTTGGAATACAGCAAAATGGCAGTACAACAAAGCCTGGAAACATCTCCTTTGACAAGCTCTTACTTGATGACATGGTTCTCAAAGCCGAAAATATAATATTGGATAGTACATCTATATCTGGACAAATAGATCAACTTTCTTTAAAGGAACAAAGTGGTTTTGAACTAGACCACTTAGCAACAAACTTTACACTAAACAATACAGGTATAGAGCTCAGCAAATTAGTCCTGCGAACAGAAAATAGTAAATTGACAAACTCTACTACCATTGAGTTTTCAGATTTTTCTAAATTGAAAAATATAGATCAGCTCAATCTCAGCACTACCTTTGTGGATACTGAAATCAGTGTAACGGATATCAATTATTTTACCCCCATTTTGTCTAAAGATTTCTTTAGCAATATCAATCTCTCAGAAAAGATCATCCTTAATGGGAAAGCAGAAGGCAATGCAAAGAACTTAAACTTAAAAGCCTTCACGGCTAGCATACCTGGCGTCCTTAGCACCAAACTAAATGGCAACATAAAAAACCTTCAAGACAAGAACGCCTTATCCCTGCAGGTCAACATTGAAGAGTTGAAAACCAGTGCTACCAAATTAAGCAAAATTCTCCCCAATGGAATGCTTCCCACAGAACTACAAATGCTTGGCGATATAGAACTTAAGGGCAGATTTAATGGCACAGCAAAAGAGCTATTAGTCACAGACTTTATCTTAAACAGTTCAGCTCACACATCAGCTCAATTATCTGGGACGATACAAAATATGTTAGACCCGCAAAATCTATCCATGAATATAGATATCAAAGAGCTATATACGCACATAGACGATATACAGGGATTAGTCAAAGGTAAATTACCTATAGCGATCAGAGATGCAGGTCCTATATCATATACTGGAAATTTTGATGGGACATTGCAAGATTTCAAACTTGATGGAACCTTGATAACTGATATTGGAGAAGCCAAAACAAACATAGATCTTGGTTTCAATTCAAACTATACAGATGCAAGTTACGCTGGCACCGTAGTCTTAGACAAGTTTAACCTAGGATCTGTGTTAAACAATTCAGACTTTGGTCTTGTCAGTTTGAATCTCAAGACCAGCGGAACTGGATTTGATCTCAATACCATCAACAACGAGCTTGAAGCGCATATCAATAGTCTGAGCTATAAAGATATCGTCTATGAAAATTTCAACTTCAACGGACAAATAGCAGAAAAAAAGATCAACGGAAATTTTGACATCGATAACAAAAATGCAGTTGCACAATTTCAAGGGATGCTTGATTTAAGCGAAGATCAAGCACGTATGGACTTCCTCTTGAATGTTGATACCTTGGAGCTACAACCTATGAACCTCACCAATCAGGATATCGGCTTTTCAGGCAAGACACAGGTGATCGGCAGTGGAAAATCCATGGATGACTTTATAGGATCTATACTAATCAGAAACTTCAACTTGAGGAAGGACAGCCTAGCCTATCATAGCGATTCGCTTGTCGTCAATTCTTTACTAGAATCAAAATCCGAAAAGCAAATAACCGTCCTGGCAGATGGCATCGATGCTAAGCTAAGTGGAGATTTCAATATCAGCCAATTGCCTATCTATGTACAAAACTTAGTAGATGAATATATCCCAGTCGAATGGATTAAAGCCCAAAGAAGTCAAGATGGCAAAGCTTTGGATGACCCACAAATATTCAATACAGCACTGTATGTAGAGGACGAAAAGCTAATCCGTTTATTTCTACCCCAACTTGAATCCTTGGACAATCTGCAACTTAGCGGTAGCGTCAACAGCAAAACAGATAGTCTTTATCTTGAAGGGCACATCGAGCAATTCACCTTTGATGGTATCCAGTCCACTAACATAGATATTTCTACCAAAGCCGAGGAGAATAAAATTAAAAACCAGATCACGTTTAAGAATTTATCGGGTATTGCCAACCTATTGCTGCCCAGCTCCAGGCTTAATGCTACCCTACAAAAGGACAGCCTGCTGATGTCATTAGATGTCCAAAATGATTCCTTAGCCAACATCTTGCAGCTGAGTGCTGCATTGACAAAAGAGGAGGATTTGTACGAAATAAATTTGAGCAAGCAATTTCAACTAGACAGTGCGACATGGACTATAGCAGAGGACAATCACATCAAATTCAAGGATAACTACCTAGATATTCAATCCTTGTACATATCTAAAGGAACACAATCCATAGATATTCAAAGCGTACTAGAAGGCCCTATAGGCAATACTCCTATTGCTATAGCTGTTCGGAATTTCGATATCCATGAATTGAGCAACTTACTTGATCTAGAAAATGATGCGATATACGGAGATGCAAGTGGGGATATTCTTTTGGCTGATATCTTTGATAAACCCCACTATAGCGGCGATCTAGTAATCAAAAACATGCTAATTAAAGAGGAAGAAATCGGGGACCTCCAAATCACAGCTGCCAAGCGAGATGCGGGTCAAATTGTTGATATTGACATTGCTCTTTCTGGTACAGACAACAAGTTTGAAGGCACTGGATATCTTGATATAGAAACAAAGGAAATTCGCTTTGATGCAGATTTTGACCATGTAGACCTAGCTATACTAGATCCTTTTCTAATAGGCATCATTTCTCAAAGCGAAGGGACACTAGGTGGAAAAGTAGCCGTAAACGGCTCTTTGAATCGACCTATTATAAATGGAATTATAAACACCAATACACTCAATACCCTAATTGATTTTTCACAAGCCCGATATGCCATCAACCAACAAAGCATCGCCATCAATGACTCCAAGATAGCATTTGAGGATTTGATACTGACAGATATCAATGGCAAAACGGCAAAAGTAAATGGCAAAATTGAACATAACCGATTCAAAGACTTTTATTATGATTTGACCATAGACAGTAAAGAATTTCAATTTCTGAACACTACTGCTGAGGAC
>CALJVI010000232.1 GCA_937974575.1 uncultured Saprospiraceae bacterium
CAACTGGTTTAAGTGTAATACTCCTCCTGTGGGTCAGTTTTATGCTGTGGCAGTGGATCATGCAGAACCTTACAATATATACGGTGGTCTGCAAGATAATGGTGTCTGGGTAGGTAAGCATACGTACGAAGCCTCCAACAGGTGGCACAATACGGGGCACTACCCTTATAAGGAATTGATCGGTGGCGATGGTATGCAAATAGCCGTGGACACGCGTGATAATAATACGGTGTATACGGGATTTCAATTTGGCTGGTACTATCGTATCAACAAAACAAGTGGAGAAAGAACGCTGATAAAGCCAAAGCATGAATTGGGCGAGAGTCCTTTGCGATTCAACTGGCAAACGCCGATTCATCTTTCTGTTCATAATCAAGATATACTTTACCTAGGTGCCAATAAACTGTACCGTTCATTTAAACAGGGTGAAGACTGGCAGGCTATATCAGCTGACCTGACTATGGGAGGCAAGAAAGGAGACGTTGCCTATGGTTCTATAACCAGTATAGACGAATCTCCTTTTCAATTTGGGAAGCTCTATGTCGGTACAGATGATGGGCTGGTGCATATCAGTAATGATGGTGGTGCCACCTGGAAAAACATATCCATGGGTTTGCCAAAAGATATGTGGGTCACCAGAGTCTGGGCTAGTAGACATCAAGAGAATAGAGTATATGTATCCCTCAATGGGTATAGATGGGATGACTTTTCCTCCTATGTTTATGTATCTGATGATAATGGAACAACCTGGAAAGATATAGGTGGCGGCCTACCAATAGAGCCCGTGAATGTCATAAAAGAGGATGCTACAAATGAAGACCTCCTGTATGTGGGAACTGATCATGGCTTGTATGCTAGTTTGGATCGTGGCCAATCGTATAAATTGATGAACAACGGCATACCTGCTGTCTCGGTACACGATGTAGTCGTGCATCCAAAAACCAATGACTTGATCGTAGGTACACATGGTAGATCTATCTACTTGGGCAATATTGCTCCACTGCAAAAAATGAACTCCACTGAATCGCTAATGGTATTTGACTTGGGTAAACAGAGGCGCCCATGGAGCTTAGGATCTAAAAAGAATATTTGGAGTCCAAAAGAGAAATCTACTATACCTATACGATTCTATACTGCATCGGAAGGCCGAGTCAAAATGACGATTGAAAATGATAAAGGTGTCGTCTACTCCAACTCTATTGCTGTCATTAAAGGCGTGAATGTTTTTGAATTTGACTACAGTATAGGTCCAGCTGGTATAAGCTACTTAACCGACAAAGAAGGCAATAAGTTTGAAGCAGCTGAAGATGGGCAGTACTATCTGCCTAGTGGGCAATATACTGTGAAAATAACACAAGCTGCTGCTGAATCGAGTACAACATTAGAACTGAAATAAATGATACATAGAATATTTATTGCCTGCTTACTGTGCTTTTTTCTTTTGGGCTGCAAGTCTAAAAAGCCTGGATATACCGATGAAGATTACGACACTGTGTCTCAGCCTGGCAAGCCTCAAATCAATGAGACTTTTTTGCCGCAATACATTTCCAAAGTCACTGGTGAAATAATACTGGATGGTGCAGGAACAGAAAAGGACTGGGACAAATCTGTCTGGCGTAATATGGACCAACTGATGCTGGGAGATATGCCTACTAAAGAAGACTTTAGTGGACGGTATAAATTGCTTTGGGATGAAGAAGTCATCTATATGCTCGTAGAAATTGAGGATGATATATTTATGGATGTGCATCGTGATGGCTTAGAAAAGTATTGGGACGATGACTGTCTAGAAATATTTGTAGATGAGGATAGGTCTAGAGGTCCTCATCAATATGACTATAATGCTTTTGCATATCATCTATCGCTGGATGACAAGGTCGTAGATATGGGTATCCACCAAAAACCTCAATACTATAATGATCACTTGCTCATAAGTAAACAAAGAGACGGCAATAAGATCGTATGGGAACTGGGCGTAAAACTGTATTCGGACAAATACGATGATGACAATCCAGAAGCCTCTAGAGTAAAATTAGCTTCTCGTAAACAAATCGGATTTATGGTTGCCTACTGTGACAATGACAACAGCACAGAGCGAGAGCATTTTGTAGGCGATATGTTTATCCCTGGTGAAGACAAGAACATGGGCTGGATAGACGCTGGCGTTTTTGGTCAGCTGAACTTGAAAGAATAGCGTTTACCCCATTTTATTGAAGAACAAGAATATAAAAGTATGAGCGTAGATAAAGTTTCCCTGAAGATATGCCATTGGCTAGTATGCCTTGTAGTATGCGGGCTACCTCACTTAGCAAAGGCTCAAATGGAGACGGAGATTGATATCACAAGCCTCTATCCCAAATATGTTGAAGGCCCTTACGGCTTCTATGATAGTGTTTATGTAGAAATAAGCTACCGTCTGGTTCATAATGAAGATAAGTTTGTCAAAATCAGTCTCCAAAAAAAGGATAATACAAACAGCCCATTTTACAAACTTGTTGAAGGAGCAAAGGGAGACATCGGCAATGAAATTACAGCTGGCGAAAATAAAAAGATTCAATTGACATGTGAAAATAGACTGCCTTTTGAGTTTAAGTTAATTGCAAATTCATCCCCTGAAGTTGAAGTTATCACCGAACTGGTCAATCAGATAGACAGCACTCGCATGAAAGAAGACCTGCTCTTGATCGAGGGTATACGTCATCGGAATACAGGGGAAGCAAATCTAATAGCTACTCAAGAATTGATCAAAGAAAGATTTTCGCAGTATGGTTTTTCAATTATCGATGAGAAGTTCCTACACAATTTATATGAAGGTACTAATCTTATAGGTACTCAAGAAGGTTGTGGTAAGGATGAAAACGTCTGGTTGATCGGTGGTCACTATGATACGGTCGACGATAGTCCTGGCGCCGATGATAATGGATCCGCTATAGTCGGGATGCTTGAAGCGGCAAGGGTGCTTTCTCAGTTTCAATTTGAGAAGAGGATCGCTTTTGTAGCTTGGGATCTGGAAGAAGAAGGTCTACTCGGAAGTTCAGATTTTGTAGCACGCAACAAAGACAGCTTCGGCAAATTTGAGGGCTATTTAAACTTTGAGATGATTGGCTACTATAGTGATAAGATCAACTCTCAAACCTTACCTGTTGGTTTTGATCAGCTATTTCCGAGTCAAGAACAAGCCATTGCCGATGATGGATATAGAGGAAATTTTATTACTAATGTAGGCAACACCCAAAACTCTTTGGCGCTGATGATGGCTTATGAGGGAGCGGCAAATAGTTATGTCCCGGACTTGAAGGTCATCTCTGTTGCTGCACCTGGAGTCGGTGCAGTAGTCCCAGATTTGCAAAGATCAGATCATACTCCGTTTTGGCAGGCAGATATCCCTGCTTTGATGCTCACGGATGGCGCTAATTTCAGAAATGAAAATTATCACGGTCCGAATGATGTGGCTGATTCTTTGAACTATACGTTCATGGCTAATGTAGTGAAAGCATCAGTTGCTACTATCGCAACAGATGCCATACCTACTATATGCCATTATGATTCTGTGTACCTTCCTATTCTTCTAGATACCGAAGAAGTATTTGATTCCAATTCTCTAAAAACAAGCCCTAATCCTACTAATGACTACTTGACTTTAGCTTTAGACGATGGAAACTTTTCATCCGACGACTCTGTCATTATTATCAATTCTAATGGTGCAATAGTTCGGCGAGAGAAACTAAATAAAAGCCAGATCCTAAAAGTAGAGGATTTAGCAGCGGGCTTGTATCACCTTGTCTTAAGAACAAAAACACGTTCCTACACTACAAGCTTTATAATACAGCGATAAGCCAAAGCTATTGATCATTATTGACACACACATTGTCCTCAAGGACAGCAAATCGCCAAGACTATCTGACTATGCCTGTCAAGCTTTTGAGAAGATAATTCCTTCCAAGAAAGGAATCAAAAAAGCCATTAAGAAAGGATGCATTTTGGTAGATGGAAAGGTAGGACAAACGGGCTGGAAACTAAAAGCGGGTCAACGCCTGGACTTACTGAGTGACTACAGTCTTATCCCAAAAACATATGAACTTCCTCTGGAAATATTATATGAAGATGAAAAAGTAGCTGTAGTTCATAAACCTGCTGGTTTGATCACTAGTGGTAATGAATACAGAACCTTATTCAATAGCCTTGGGCATAATATAAAAAAGAGCAGCCTTCCAGATGCTCTCCCATACCCTACCCCATGCCATAGATTGGATAAATCTACTACAGGCTGTCTGCTGATCGCAAAGACGAAAAGTGCCCAGGTCGATATCGGAAAGCAGTTTGAACAAAAAACTATCAAGAAGACCTACCTCGCAATAGTGCATGGTAATCTTGCAAAACGAGGATGGATCCATATTCCTATAAAAGGGCAAGATGCTGTTACAAAATTTGAAGTAGACAAAATAATCCGCTCAAAATCAGGGGAACATTTTTCTGTAGTCAGACTGTATCCGCAAACCGGGAGAACACATCAGCTGCGTATTCACATGTCTAGTCTTGGGCATCCTATACTGGGAGATAAGATCTATGGAGAAGTGGGAAATGTGCTT
>CALJVI010000233.1 GCA_937974575.1 uncultured Saprospiraceae bacterium
GGTATAATGAAAGTAAGTAAACATGCCATTTTGCCCGATATATCGGACTGGCATAGTTTTACCTCTAGTTTTAGTAAGTAAAGATTTAAGTTTCGTCCGAAAGCCTGCATATATTTATGCCGTTAATATATAATATGCTATTATTGGATGCATTTTAAAATGGAGATAGCTTAGACTAGCTCAGATAAAATTTGATATAATGAGTAGAAAATTTTCACCGATAGTAAAACAAGTCATTACTACAAGCAGAGAAGAAGCCATTCGTCTCGGTCATGACTATATAGGTACTGAGCACTTACTCCTTGGATTGGTTAAGGAAAAGAAGAGCTTGGCTGTTAAAGTTCTAAAGTCGCTAGATGTCAATCTTAACTCTTTAAAGAATAGTATAGAAGAATCTATCCAAACTAGATCTGGATCTAAGGCAGCCATGAATGTTGGAGAGCTCCCTTTGAACAAGCAAGTAGAAAAAGTGCTCAAAGTTACTTTTCTAGAAGCTAAAATGTTGAAGAGCGAAGAGATTAGTCCAGAGCACTTGATGCTATCTATTTTAAAGCATAAGGACAATCTAGCTAGTAGGATACTAAGACAATTTGATGTCGACTATGAAATCTACAAAACGGAAATGGACTATGTAAAGCAGGAACAAGAATTTACCTACCCTGATGTATTTAACAGTGCTTCAGAATCAGAAGATGGATTTGAAGAAGAGCAACAGGGAAAGTTTCAGCGAAAGGGTAATTCTAAATCGAGGACTCCAGTACTCGATAACTTTGGAAGAGACATCACTAAACTTGCAGATGAAGGCAAGCTAGACCCTATAATAGGTAGAGAAACAGAAATCGAAAGAGTATCTCAGATACTCAGTAGAAGAAAGAAAAATAATCCTATTCTAATAGGTGAACCTGGCGTAGGTAAAACTGCTATTGTAGAGGGACTTGCTTTGAGAATAAACCAAAAGAAAGTATCTCGAACTTTATTTAATAAGAGACTGGTCATGCTAGATCTAGCGGCCTTAGTGGCTGGTACTAAATATAGAGGTCAGTTTGAGGAGCGAATGAAAGCAATCATGAATGAGTTGGAGAAGAGCAGAGATGTAATTCTTTTCATTGATGAAATTCACACTATAGTGGGTGCAGGAGGTGCTACAGGGTCTCTTGATGCATCTAACATTTTTAAGCCTGCCCTAGCAAGGGGTGAATTGCAATGTATTGGTGCTTCTACCTTGGATGAATACCGTCAGCATATCGAAAAAGATGGCGCTCTAGATCGAAGATTCCAAAAAGTATTGGTAGAGCCACCTTCAGCGGAAGAAGCTGTACATATCTTGCACAATATCAAAGAAAAGTACGAAGAGTTTCACAGTGTAAACTACTCTGACGAGGCAGTTGAGGCTTGTGTAAAGTTAAGTGACAGATACATTAGTGATCGATTTCTTCCAGACAAAGCAATCGATGTACTTGATGAAGTAGGTGCAAGAGTTCACTTGAAGAATATACATGTCCCTAAACATATAGAAGAACTCGAAAAGAAAATAGAGGATCTTAAAGACTTGAAAAATCAAGCTGTTAAGAATCAACAGTATGAAAGAGCTGCGGATCTCAGAGACGATGAAAGCAAATTGGTCAGACAACTTGAATTTTCGAAAGTAGAATGGGAGGAAGAGGCTAAAACAAAAAGATATCCGGTAGATGAAGATGATATAGCTGAGGTAGTAGCTATGATGACTGGAATACCGGTACAACGTGTAGCTCAGAGTGAAAGCTCTAAACTGGTCAAAATGTCAGACGACTTGAGCGGTTTTGTCATAGGTCAGGATGAAGCTATTGTAAAAGTCACAAAAGCAATCCAACGGAACAGAATAGGCTTGAAAGATCCTTCTAAGCCGATTGGTTCGTTTATCTTTTTAGGTCCTACTGGTGTAGGTAAAACAGAATTGGCTAAAGTACTTGCTAAATATATATTTGATTCGGAAGAAGCACTCATACGAATAGATATGAGTGAATATATGGAGAAGTTTTCTGTCAGTAGATTGATCGGAGCGCCTCCTGGCTATGTTGGATATGAAGAAGGTGGTCAACTTACTGAAAAAGTAAGAAGAAAACCCTACTCCGTTATCTTACTAGATGAAATCGAAAAAGCACACAGAGATATCTTTAGTATTCTACTCCAAGTAATGGATGATGGACAGCTTACAGATGGTATGGGCAGAAAGGTTGATTTTAAAAACTGCTTGATCATAATGACTGCGAATATCGGAATCAAAGAAATGGAACGTTCGATCAAGTTTGGTATGACGGACAAAGCAAAGGATGAGCATGATCAAACGTATCTGCAAAGTGCCATCAAAAAGGTATTTGCTCCTGAATTCTTGAATAGAATTGACGATATCGTCATCTTTAAGAAGCTAATGAAAGAGCATATCTTTAAAATCATTGATATCACATTGAAGGATCTATATGAAAGATTGGAAGGTATGGGCTACACGCTTAACCTAACGGCTGAGGCAAAAGACTTTGTAGCAGAGAAGGGATATGATCCTCAATTTGGTGCTAGGCCTCTGAATAGAGCCATCCAGAAGTATATTGAAGATCCACTTGCTGAGTACATCTTGAATAACAATCCAGCTGAAGGAACTTCATTGAAAGCGACTTTGGATAAAAAGGAAAACATATTAAAAATTACATCTTCGGACGGAAAATCTAAGAAATCGGAGTCCAAGAAGTAGAAAAATGCTAAAAATAGAGGAGTACACCCAAATATTTCGATATTTAGGTGTACTTTTTGTTTTTTATCCTATATTTAAACTAAATATTTTACTAATTAAAAAAAGCACATTTGGCTAATAGAAGATCAAGAACCTTTGTAAGAAAACCAGAGCACAATTATCAACTTAATAAATACATTTCAGCTCCTAAGATTAGATTAGTAGGAGATAATCTGGAACAATTGAGTGAAGACGTAGGAATCAAGATTGAACCAGACGTTTATAATACAAGACAGGCTATAGAATGGGCAGAATCTGTAGGCTTAGACCTAGTTGTTATCTCACCTAAGGCTAACCCACCAGTTGCTAGAATCATTGATTTCAAAAAATTCCTTTACCAAAAGAAGAAGAAAGAGAAAGAAATCAAGGCCAAAACGCAGAAAACGGTTATCAAAGAAATCAGATTTGGTCCAAATACAGATGACCATGATTTTGAATTTAAACTAAGGCATGCTTACAGGTTCCTTGAAGAAGGTGCCAAAGTAAAAGCTTATGTGCACTTTAGAGGAAGAACGATTGTATTTAAGGATAGAGGAGAGCTACTGCTGTTGAAATTCTTGAAAGAGCTGGAAGAAGTAGGTGCTGCTGAAGCTTTACCTAAAATGGAAGGTCGTAGAATGATTGTTATCATTTCGCCCAAGAAAAAGAAGAAATAATATTCAACCAGATCTAAGTTGAATTCTAATATAAAATAGTCGGCTACCTTAACTGGTTGCTGACTTTTTTTATGCGCTGTTGCGTGGTGCGAAGCGCCTAAGCTCGACAAGCCGGAGGCGCGTGAGAGACAAGGGGGTGAAGTGGTATCTCGACATTTTTCTTGTCGAGGTAGAAACGGAAGACCCGACCACCCGTAAGGTGTGGATGGCCCCAAATCAATCTACTTCAAGTAAACTTCTGTAGCGCCAAAGCCAAACTGTCCGTGATATTCGTTTTTGAATCCCGCAACATCTCGATGAGACTTCAACATGATCGCCAACTCATCCTTGAGTCTCCCCTTCCCCACTCCATGTAATAGATAAACGCGTTCTACACCTAGCATAATGGCCTCCTCTAAATATTCTTTTGCTTTGAAAATTTGGTACTGTAGCTTTTCGTGACTATTCATCTTTTGAGGCTCACTTACCAACATTTCGATGTGTAAATCGAGTGAAGTATGAAAATTTACCTTATCCAAGATACTCAGATTGACGATATTATTTTGAGCGGAGGACGAAAGCTCTTCATTGGGCATATTATTGTTGGTGTAATCTTTTAGGGATTCATGGTTTTTACTTTTATCAACCTTGGCAATAGGCTCAAAATTGAGGACATAGTAGGTCTCTTGGGTATAAGAGTCTACGCGCTTTTGCTTGAAAAATATCTTAGGTTTGACCTTTGCTTGAAACTGCCGCATCGGACCTGTCCCTTTGGTCTGTTTCTTCCAAAAAGTAGCCATGTAGGTAGGTAACTCATTGAGGTGGTCAAACTTGAAGTAATTCAGACTTTTGCTATCAAAGGAGAGAATTTGGGACGAAAATCGCTGTGGTGATTGACTTTTGGAGCTATAAGTGATATCATAGAGGAAATCAGCATCAAATTCATTGATAAGTTTGCTTTGAAAACCATCAATATCGTTTTCAGCGTTTATATATGGATAAAAATAGAGTTGAAACATATACTTTTGCATTTAGCTCTTAGATTGTGAAGAGCGTCGGGGGGCAAAGATAATTTGTCCTTCGGAAACTATCAGATAAGGCTGTTGTTTTTTGATTTAAATATCCTGTAAGATCATTGGAGAAGAAATATAAAATAAAAGAAATCTACTATACGCTGCAGGGTGAAGGGCACCATAGTGGTAGGCCAGCTGTGTTTTGCAGATTTGCGGGATGCAATCTATGGAATGGCTTGGAGGCTGATCGTCATAAAGCGATCTGTCAATTTTGTGATACTGACTTTTGGGGGACTGACGGAGAGAATGGCGGCAAGTATACGGCTCAAGAACTGACAGACAAACTAGACAGTCTATGGCCTGAGCTAGGCCTCATGAACAAATTTGTAGTTTTTACCGGAGGTGAGCCTTTGCTCCAACTTGACGAAGCATTGACGGAGGTCGTGCATAAAAGTGATTTTGAAATAGCGATAGAAACCAATGGTACTATAGCCTTGCCAAAGGGAGTGGATTGGGTCTGTGTAAGTCCGAAAGCCAACTCTAAAGTAATACTTACTAGTGGAGATGAGCTCAAACTGGTCTATCCTCAGGACAATATAGATCCTAAAGATGTAGTAGGTTGGGATTTTAAGTATAGATACCTCCAACCCATGGATAATCCTTATATTGAGCAAAACACAAATGCTTGTATTGAATACTGCAAATCAAATCCTGTTTGGAATTTAAGTATTCAAACACATAAGCTCTTGAATATACCTTAAAAACCACAATCAAATGAATATCGGCATCACGGGTAACATAGGCAGCGGTAAAACAACGATTTGCAAAATTTTTGAAACTCTAGATATACCGGTATACTATGCCGATGATATGGCCAAAAAACTGATGGTCGAGAATCCTCACGTCAAAGAAAAGATAAAATTGCTATTTGGTTTGAAAGCATACTCTGAAGAAGGGCGTCTGGATACTGCTTTTCTAGGTGGCATTGTTTTCAACAACCCTCAAATGCTCTCTAGGCTCAATTATATAGTGCATCCTGCGGTAGCTGCGGATAGCATCACGTGGGCCAAAAGGCAAAAGGGGGTACAGTATACCCTGAAAGAGGCTGCTCTCCTCATCGAAAGTGAAAGTCATAAAAGTCTAGATAAGCTCATCGTTGTCACCGCTCCACTAGAAATGCGTATCGAACGTGTTATGAAAAGGGATGGAGTAACTAGAGAAGAGGTACTCGCTCGAGAGGACAAACAAATGTCAGAATCAGAAAAGGTAAAGCTTGCTGATTTTGTCATCATCAATAATGAGCAAACATCTCTTGTACAGCAAGTGCAAACCATTCATAATCAAATCCTAAGTCTAATATAAGTTGTGGGTATTGGCGCCAAACTGAAAGTAAAACTCTGGCCGCTTCAAGATTTGATCCTTCAAGAATAAATATGGATTTCCATTTTGGTCTAGCATAGGGTAATGCAGATTGCGAGAAGGATTGATGCCATCTGGCATGAAGTACATATCATGGATAAGCCTATTTTGAAAGAAGTGGCGGATCTTCTCGTGATCAATACCTATCGCCATGCTAAAGTGCTGCCCAAACCAATCCTCGGGCAAGTAAGTAGCGCTAAGCGCTCCTATGCCGTGCGCAAAATGGCCATACTTGCATTTGGTCACATCATGATACCCATAGCGAGATGGGTAATCCGAATCTGTGTAGGACACCTTTTCTTTACATCTGGTCTCCCCTGTCCAAATGATATTTTTGAGACTCAGTATCCAATTTTTGTGGACATAATTGAGGGTGAATCCACCAGTACGAAATCTGTCCTTGCCTTTGTTATTGCCAAAGAGATCATTCTCAAAATTTAAAAAGAAAGCATCTGCAGAAAAGAAAAAAGAGCCTGTACCTTGGCTGGTTTCCATCTGGTCCTTATACATCTGAAATGTAAATCCTAGTGTATATTTTTTGTCGGTGCTAAAAAAACGACTATCGATCATAGGCACCGCAAAGTGATATGGCTTTCCAAATCCCTGTGCTAAGCCAAGGGACCAAACGGTTTCCAAGCCTTTTATTTTTGGCCCATACGATCTAAAATTGTAGAATCCTCTAAACTCCACATTCGCTTGAGTAGAGGCATACTGTGTAGCTGTTGAGGCTATCATACCTATACGATGAACATGTGATCCATACTCTACAATAAGGCCAATCTTGAATCCGAAGTCTATTCCTTTATCGCTTTGTGCATAAAGGAGTCTCCCTACAAGAAGAATACAAATTATGGTCGCAGTCCGAATACTATTGCTTAACAACTTTTTTGGTTTGAGTGGATTTACCATCAGATAACATCATCAAGTATACCCCATTGGCATAGCTACTCATATCGATTTTGAACGTATCGCTGCCATCTACAGCTACTTCTCTTGTATACATCAATTTTCCTGCTGCATCATGAATAGTAAGATCATATACTTGACTTTTTACCACTTCCAAAGACATGCTTAGCTTCTCTTCTACAGGGTTTGGTACGATGTCCCAAGCTTGGATACTTTTGATAACTGGTATACTATTGACTACGATCTCTACAGGATCTGAAGTGAGCACACAGCCGCTCTCCTCAGTAATAATCACGGAGTAACTCCCACTGGTGGTGACTTCTATGCTTTGGCTATCTAGTCCGTCTAGTAGGACACCATCGAGGAACCATTGGTAGGAAGCACCAGAGGACGTCACTGTCAATAGAGTAGCACCATCAAAATCAAAGTCTAATGGAGCTCTTTCTATAATGAGTATCTCTACATCCACAACTTCCTCACATCCGAATCTAGATAGGGTCACTTCATAATCACCAACACCTAGTGCAGTAGGATCTAGCGCCACTGTAGGATTCGACTTGTCTACAACTGATATCTCATAAAATGCAGCATCCTCTATGGACAAATCGATACTGCCATCAACAGCTTCAGTACATGATGCGGCATTCACATTGACATTGACATCGATATTACACGCTGCGCTGATTTTATATATTCTACCATTGTTAATAGCTGCGACATACAGTTCTCCGTTTTGATCTTCTCCAAAAGTACTGATCGCATTGCCCGAAAATTTATCCATTTCTACAGAGGCATATGCTCCTGAAGATTCGGCTGTGGGATACGTACCCCAAAAGCTACCTGAACAATAATCTGAATACAAATATATTGGAGGAGCGTCTTGAAATATTTTGCTTGCTCCACGATATACATAGCCTCCAGTGACAGAGCAGTGCGTAAATCCGAGGTGATTGTATTCTGCAATAGGTGGAACGTATGTACCATTGCATCCAGAGGAGATAGCATTGTGGTCGCCTTCTTTACATCTCCAACCATAATTTTCACCCCCTGCAGAAGTGCTCAATTGGAGATCAATTTCTTCCCATTGATTTTGACCGACATCGCCTATCCACATATCACCTGTGGAGCGATCAAAGGAAAACTTCCATGGATTTCTTAATCCTGTTGCCCATATTTCATCCAGCACATTTGCATCATTAATGAAAGGGTTATCCGCAGGTATAGTATAAGGCAAGCCATTGTCCACATCTAAACGAAGCATTTTACCCATTGGGCTATTTGTATTTTGCGCTAAATTTTGTGGATCATTTGCAGCGCCTCCATCTCCAAGTCCAATGTACAACATTCCATCAGGTCCAAACTTTAGGGATCCTCCATTGTGGTTGGTGAAGGGTTGCTCAGCGGTATATATGATTTCTTCACTATCTGCTAGTGCAAGATTTGGATCCATAGGATCTGCTGTAAAACGAGCAATCACTGTATTGCCATCATTATCAGAATAGTGTACAAATAAAAATCCATTGTTGCTATAATCCGGATGAAACTCAAGAGCCAATAGCCCCTGTTCGCTTTGCCCACCTGTATTGATGACACGATCATTGATATCCAAAAAAGGCGAACTCTGAATACTACCGTCTTCATTAAGAACACGGATACGACCACTCCTTTCTACTACAAACAGTCTGCTGTCTCCCATATGAGCAATATCGACTGGGCTCGAAAAGCCAGAGGCAAACTGATCCAAACTCAACTTAAAGGGCAAATTCCCAGTAATACCTTGGGTAAAAACAATGTGCATACAAAGTATACAGCAAATAAGTGTAAATAATAGTCTTTTCATAGTATCTTTAATTGCAGATTAATCCCTCAAAATACGCTTAATTATTTTATTATCCCTGAGTGTATCTTTCGAATTCGCCTAGGACTATGCAAAGGCGAAGTTTATAAACCAAAATGAGAACCTACATGAAATTCCTCCTTTCTGCTGCCAGTTGTATTTTATTTATTTGTTCGAGTTCATCGATCTTTGCGCAAGGAACACACAACTTGTACAGCTTTTCGTTCAAAAAGTCTGGAGCACAATTTGAAATTTCACTCCCTAAATTTCTGAACAGCTACAATACGAATTCATACAACAATCAGCCGCACTTTAAGGATTCCAAAAACATCATGGTCGCTAGCATGATCAAAGGTAAATCTCAAACAGATATATACTCCCTTAATCTGTTTG
Source organism: uncultured Saprospiraceae bacterium (assembly GCA_937974575.1). Classification (GTDB taxonomy): domain Bacteria; phylum Bacteroidota; class Bacteroidia; order Chitinophagales; family Saprospiraceae; genus JALZVN01. The sequence goes on from CALJVI010000233.1 coordinate 8,968, forward strand.
CTCGCCGCAAAGCTCAGATAACAAAGACCCCTGAATCAGAATACAGCCCGCAGTTGAGACCAGGGACTAATTTTTTCAACTGTGTACGTGTAGAATCAGATGGCAAGACACAACGCCTCTGGGAGTTTCCGAACAGCCATGCTACGCAGGGCAAGCCCCTTTTTCCAGAGGTCAAAAATGTAGGTTATTATCACTGGCTGGATCAGCATCGTGTAGCTTTATTCTTAGTTGGAGAGCCGCACAGCCTTGCCATAGGCGACACACGAGACAATTCCATAGAGACCATCACTTCCAATATCGGTAGGGGCATGGGCTCCACTCCCACTGGTGAATTACTCTTTATCCAAAAGTTGAGTGAACGTACATGGTATATCAAAAAGCTGAACCCTCGTACTCAAAAATCTACCATCGTGATAGAGACTTTAGATGGTGCTGAAGATTTTGTTACTATGGCTGATGGCACGATTGTCATGGCACAAGGGGCAAAACTATATGCCACCAATCCTAAGGTAGATAAGTCATGGCAAGAAATAGCAGACCTCAGACAGTACGGTCTCCAAAAAATAACTCGTTTGGCATTCAATGGAGAACGGCTTTTGGTGGTCGTAGATGATCCGAGCTAAGTATTATTTTTTTGGGCGGCTGCTTCGCACCAGGCTATTCATAACTCCGCCTTCGCTGCGGTCCCCAGCTTGCCCCACATCCTCGTCGGGGACTGCTCGTACCTCGCATTATTACTATCCTTGCCGCATGGTTTTTTGATCCTTTATATAGCGTGATACTCCCTTTCGGATGGACGTATTATTACCTATCTTGTCCGCATGTTATTCACAGATGATCTAGGCCAGGAGCTTAATCTTGTCTCCTACCCTCCAAGACGTATTCTTTCCGTTGTTCCTTCACTTACTGAATTACTATATGATTTAGGTCTAGAGGAAGAAATTGTGGGAATTACCAAATTTTGTGTTTTTCCAGAGGTAATATTTAGAAGTAAGCCGCGCATTGGCGGTACCAAGACGCTTCATCTAGACAAGATCAGAGCACTCCAACCGGACCTGATTATTGCTAATAAAGAAGAAAACCAACAGGAAGACATCCAGCAACTGTCGGCTGAGTTCCCTACTTATGTTACGGACATCCAATTAATGAGTCAAGCCGTTGAAAAAATCAAAATTATTGGCGAACTTAGTCAGCGCAAGACTGAGTCCCTTGAGTTAATTGACAAAATTAATGATGGCTTTACTCAATTAGCAAGATTTGAGCGTCGACCGAGAGTAGCCTATATGATCTGGAAAGATCCAATTATGGTAGCTGGTGGTGATACTTACATTCATGACATGCTGGACAAAGCAGGTTTTGAAAATGCTTTTGGCCATCTTTCACGATATCCCTCTGTTGAGGCAACAGAGTTGGCAAATGCTGAAATAGATTTTGTACTTTTATCTTCAGAACCTTTTCCTTTCAAGACAAAGGATCTTGCTTATTTTGAGAAATTAATGCCCAGTTCCAAAGCAATATTAGTAGATGGAACTATGTTTTCTTGGTACGGCAGTAGACTTGCTTTGGTACCATCATACTTTAAAAAATTGCGAGAAGATCTAAAAATATAATTACATGCAGTCAAAAATACAGTTTCTCATTTTTTGCATTTCCATTTTTTATTCTCAATTGGCCTTCTCACAGAAGTCGGACCATATCCCAGGTGAAGCTATAATTCAATATCAGGCTAATGTTATAGACGAAGGTCGCATATATCCCTTTGCAAAAAAAATAGACCCTAAATATAGCTTGGCTAAAGCCTTATACCCTGAGCTAGGGATCTACCTGGTCACCTTTGATCCATCAATAAATATAAGTACTGCATTGCGAGAATTGAGTCAAGATGATCACATTCTCTACGCCCAAAAAAATCAAAAACTAAGTCCTAGAAGTACCAATCCAGATGATCCATTTTTTCTAGATCAATGGTATCACACTACTATCGAATCCGCCAAGGCTTGGGATGTTACCACAGGTGGAAATGATATAAACGGCAGAGAAATCGTAATTGCAATTTTAGACAGTGGGTTTGATATCGACCATGAAGATTTTGCATCAAATGTATGGGTCAACAAAGATGAAATCCCTGATGACCAAATTGATAATGACAATAATGGGTATGTTGATGACTACTATGGATGGAATCCACTTTTACAAACCGATGAACATGCTGCTCCTGGCCAAGGGATTTTACATGGTACAAATGTAGCAGGGATTGCAGGAGCTAGGGGTGATAATGATAGAGGGATAGCAGGAGTGGCTTGGGATGTAAAACTCCTATTTCTCAGTAACCTAGAATCTACTGCTGAAATTATTGAAGCCAATAGATATGCCTCTGAAACTCGTAGACTTTATAATGAAACGAATGGTGCCGAAGGTGCCTATATCGTAGCTACCAACTTATCTCTAGGGATAAGAAATGGAAAAGCAGAAGACTATCCAATCTGGTGTAACGTGTATGATGTGATGGGTCAAAATGGGGTTTTAAATGTTGTAGCTGCTGACAATCTGGATTCCGACATAGATATCAATGGCGATATGCCTGCCACCTGTCCGTCCCAATATCTAATAGCTGTCACCAATACAGATATCAATAATGAAAAAACTGAAAGAGCTGCATACGGACGTACTTCTGTAGATATTGGAGCTCCGGGAACTGACAATATTACTACAAGTCCCAATAATAACTATAACAACATAGAAGGAACGAGTGTTTCTGCTCCGCTCGTAGCTGGCGCTATTGCACTACTCTATAGTGCACCTTGTCAAAGTATAGCAGATCAAGCCATAACAAAAGCAGGAGAAACGGCACTAGTCATGAAAAATTTAATCTTCAGCGGTGCTAAGCCATCTACTTCTTTAGAAAATATCACTTCACAGGGGGCAGTGTTAAATGTGTGGGAAAGTATCCAAGCGCTAGAAAGAAGCTGTGCAAGTGGTAGCACAGTAGAGAATAAATTAACGCTTATCCCAAACCCAGTTCACAATGCTAGTCAAGACATAACACTAGATTATTCAGCATTGGCTGATGGAGATTCCTATATCCGAATATTTGATGTCAAAGGTGCAATGATCATGGAGCGAAAAATCAGTAGAACCTTTTTTGGTACTTGTAGAATTACATTGCCTACTCAAGGAAGGCTGAGCAAGGGTGTTTATATCGTAAGCATGATTTTGTCCGATGATACTGTTGTTTCAGAAAAACTAGTCGTTTACTAAGCTGCTCAATTTCTTTGGATATCTATTTAATTACTGTAAATTTGCGAAGCTTTTGTAAAGCGATGGTCCCGTAGCTCAACTGGATAGAGTACTTGACTACGAATCAAGCGGTTGCAAGTTCGAATCTTGCCGGGATCACA
>CALJVI010000234.1 GCA_937974575.1 uncultured Saprospiraceae bacterium
GATTGCAGAGTTTACGGGCTCCTACCCAGGTATCAATGGTGCCAACAGCATTTGGAGAGATTTCAAAACCTTTGACAAATACGCTTATGCGGTTGCAGATCAGGGTTCAGAAGGTCTTATGGTTTTTGACCTCAGCGATATCCACAATGGGAATGTCAGCAAAGTGTATCAAAAGAATGACAAATTCAATAGAGCACACAATATCTTCATCGATGTGCCTGAAGGCAAGCTTTACGTGATTGGTTCCAATACTCAAAATGATGGATTGATTGTCTATGACATTGCAGAAAATCCTTCAGAGCCAGAGCACCTAGCTAGTGTGACTGTGTCTGGTGGTTATATTCATGATGCTTATGTATATGACAACATGGTGTATGCATCCTCGGGGTATGACGGTCTATACATCATTGATATGACTACACCCAGCAATCCTATTTTCAAGAGTTTTGAAAAAACTACAGCTGCTGGATACAATCATAGTGGCTGGCCATTTGCCAATGGAAATAAAATGATAGTTGCTGAAGAAGTACCCAAAGGTTTAAAACTAGCGATCTACGATGTGAGTGATCTGAATAACATCACCTACGAGTCTTCATTTCGAGATCCTATCAATACGAGTGGATCTGGGTTCCCTACCTACCACAATCCATATGTTATTGACGATACCCTTGCGGTCATTTCTTCTTATGAAGATGGAATCACCATAATGAATCTTGCCAATACCAGCAGTCCTGTCAGAGTTGCACATTACGATACCTATACCAATGCCAACTATAATGGCTACAATGGTTGCTGGGGAGCTTATCCTTACTTCCCTTCTGGTACTATAATCGGCTCAGATATCAGCAAAGGGCTACATGTACTAAGCACTACCATTACTACGAGTAATACATGCTCAAATGGTATTCAAGATGACTTTGAAATAGATGTTGATTGTGGAGGCTTTTGCAATACCTGTGAATGTTCTTCTCCGACAGATATTGTATTTACAGATCAAGTCGCTGGATCAGTGAAGATCGACTGGACAGCTGTCCCCACTGCTGTAGGATATGAAGTAAGATATCGGGAGAATGGAACCAGTACATGGACTACTGTATCTTCAAATACAAATAGTATAATTCTCTCTGGCTTAAGCGAGGTTACGGAATACGATTTTCAACTTAGAGCCGATTGCAGTAATCGACTTACGCCTTATGGCACATCCGTATCTCATATCATTGGCAATTGCCTTAATGATGCAATATATGCGGATACCCAAACCTCAGGCTCGTATAATACATTTAGTCATATTCGCTCTTATGCTAACATACCTTCTAATAATAATGTAGAATATTTATCAGGAGACAGTGTCATACTGGAACCTAGATTTTCAGTGGACACCAATACAGATTTTCTTGCTGAAGTGAACCGACCATGTGGGATTGCCACATTTACTGGACAAGCAGAAGTACTAGAGTACAACCATATAGAACCTGCTAAACCCAGCCATGCTTTCCAACTCATAAATCGAAAAAATGCTGAAGTACTTTATATCATTTCCAACAACGAAGAAAATCACCCCTTCACCATTGATGTATTAGATATAGAAGGTACTACAATTCATTCCTCCATTCATACCATAAACCATAAGCTCATAAAGCTACCTAAGACAGCGGGACAACATAGTGTACGCATAACCAAAGGTGATGCTGTTTACAATATTGCGATTGACTAATTTATTTACGAATCTACTTCAATTTATTTTACGTGCAGAAATTATATTTTATCTCCTACTTATCATTTTTTCTATGCCTGACTACCTTATCCGCGCAGAACAGTTTTCTTGATACTCATCTTCAAACACTTGCACAAGAAGAAGGGCTCAGCAATACAGATGTTAGCGACTATGTTCTTAGCAGCTCACACACCTCTAAAAGAAGTAAAATCACGCATTATTATTTGCGTCAGAGTATTTCCCAAATAGAAATATTTGAAACACAATCATCCATTCATACCTTGGAGGATGGCAGCCTATTCAAATACAACAATGCCTTTTACACTAATATTGATCAAAGGATAATCTCCAGCACGGCAAGTTTGAGTCATGCAGAAGCGATTCAAAAAGCAATAGATCAATTTGGCTATGATGATAGCATCCTACCTACAGAATTATCATCAGAAAACACCCCTCAAAATAAAAAGGTATTTACGGGAGGGAGTATATCGCAAGAAAATATACCTGTCCGATTTATGTACTACCTCAATGCCAGAGATGAATTGAGCTTGTGTTATGATTTAAGTATTTACGAAACAGACCACACAGACTGGTGGAGTCTAAAAATAGACGCCAATACGGGTGAGATAATTAACCAAACCAACTGGATAGTAGAATGCAATTTTGAGCACAGTACATCAGGCCATCATACTTGCGCAGATCACCAACCTTGCAACTCATTTGAAAGCAATAAAAACATACTTAATCCAGACTCTTATAACGTTTATGCGATACCCGTCGAAAGTCCAAATCATGGCAACCGAACCTTGGTAGCAGATCCAGCGGACCTCATCGCTTCGCCATTTGGCTGGCACGACACTAATGGTGTTGCCGGAGCGGAATCGACACTTACCAAAGGAAATAATGTGAACGCACAAGAAGATCAAAATGGAAATAATGGAAATGGATACAGTCCTGATGGCGGATCTAGCCTAGACTTTGACTTTCCCATTGACTTCACTATGGCACCATCAACGAATATGGATGCTTCACTCACCAATCTTTTTTATTGGAACAATGTCATTCATGACGTCTTTTATCAGTACGGCTTTGATGAAGCAAGTGGAAATTTTCAACAAAATAATTATGGAAATGGAGGAGTTGCCTTCGACCGAGTCAATGCTGATGGACTAGATGGTTCAGGTACGAACAACGCCAACTTTGGGACACCGCCTGATGGTGGAAACCCTCGTATGCAAATGTTTTTATGGAGCTCAGGTATAAGTACCTCGACTAGTATTAACAGTCCAGTAGAAATTGAAGGCGACATTACAGGAATTACAGCAAATTATGGCCCTTCCAATTTCAACCTCACAGAAGATATTGTGCTAGCAGACGATGGATCCAACGCGCCAACTCAAGCTTGCAATACTCTAGTAAATGCCGCCAATATGGCTGGAAAGATTGCTCTAATAGATAGAGGCAACTGTGATTTTTCTGAAAAAACACTCAATGCTCAAAACGCAGGCGCTATCGCTGCCATTATCTGTCAAAACTCCAACAGTTCTCCTTTTGCAATGAATGGTGGCACTGGAGCTGGCTCTGTCACCATCCCGAGCATCATGATCAGTATGCAGGACTGTGACTCCATCAAAGCCTACCTACCTAATGTGAATATAAGCATCAATTCTGCCGATACAGGCGTGCAAATAGATGGGAGCTTTGACAATGGTATTATCGCACATGAATATGGCCACGGTATTTCTAACAGACTTACAGGTGGTGGCTCTAATACTGGCTGTCTATCCAATGTTGAACAAATGGGTGAAGGTTGGAGTGACTGGTTTGGGATGGTTATGACTATTAAGCCTGGAGATGTCAGCACTGATCGCAAAGGGGTTGGAACATATGCTCTTGTAGAACCCGTCACAGGTAACGGTATCCGTGACTTCCCCTACTCTACTGATATGAGTATTGATCCTAGAACCTACAATAGTATAAAAACCGCATCCGTCCCTCATGGTGTCGGCTCTGTGTGGTGCGCCATGTTATGGGAATTGACCTGGCTCCTTATTGATAATTATGGATTTGATCCCGACTTACTCTATGGTACAGGTGGCAATAATATTGCTTTAGCACTTGTCACCGAAGGATTAAAACTGCAACCTTGTTCTCCAGGTTTTGTCAGTGGACGGGATGCTATCATTGCAGCAGATGCAGCCTTATACGGAGGTCAAAACGAGTGTCTCATCTGGGAAGCCTTTGCAAAAAGAGGTCTAGGAGTTGGAGCTACCCAAGGCAGCACAAATAATAGATCTGATGGTGTAGAATCCTTTGCTTCACCTAGCACATGTGAAATTCTTGAAATTACTAAATCTGTAAATAACTCATCCGTTATTGCTGGAGATACATTAAGCTATACACTTACTTTTGATAACCCTACTTCTCTTTCTTATACTAACCTTATTATTTCAGACACCATCTTG
>CALJVI010000235.1 GCA_937974575.1 uncultured Saprospiraceae bacterium
GAATTTTCATCATGGTTGGATGTAAAATGGATATGGTAGCCATTGCTGTATTCAGATCTATTTTTTTGATACCATTTTTGGATGTCGCTAGCATTCTTTTTACCGTCTGCTATTTCATTCATCAAGTGATGAAATGCCCAACCATAGTCTGCAGCAAAGCCAGAAGTATTTCTAAGATGATGGACTTCAGACTCCGCCAGCATAAACACCTTTTTCACGTTCATCAATTCGGGAACACAAGCATCCCAAAAATCTGTGGGTACGCCATGGGCCACATCCATCCTATACCCGTCGATATCACATTCCGTCAACCACCACTTCATTTCCCCAATCATAGCCTTGCGCATATCTTGATTGCTAAAATCCAAATCGGCAACATCCGTCCAACCCCAAGACTTTCCTGTACCCGGATCGACAGGATCAATAATCTCGCCTTTTTCATTCTTGGTATAATACTCTGGATGACTGGTGATCCATTCATGATCCCAGCCAGTATGATTGGGTACAAAATCGAGAATAATTTTCATATCTGCCCGATGTATTGCAGCAACCATTTCTTTAAAGTCTGCTAGAGACCCATGCTCTTTTTCGTTTACTGCAGTATAATCTTTAACGGCATAGTAACTCCCTAACTCTCCTTTTCTTTTGGCTTCACTTATTGGATAAATTGGCATAAACCAAAGGATATCAATACCCATATCCTTTAATCGCGACACATGAGGGATGAAGGACTTAAAAGTCCCCTCTTCTGTGTATTGCCTTAGATTCACTTCATAGATGGTAGCATCCTTGGCCCAATCTGGAGGAGACAATAAACTATTCTCACTAGCAGCATTGGCAAGATCACTTTTCGCATTACCTATCTCAACTGCCTGCTCAGCAGTACCATTGGAATCCGTGCAAGCGCCAAAACTCAGGCAAACAAGAAATACCAATAGGATATAATTTAAATTTTTCATTCGCTCACTATTTTAGACTGCCTTCTAACTAATTTAAATTGAGTAGATCTTGTATTGCTTGGTGTGTTTCCAATACATACATATACATCCCCTTTATTGGTCGTTTTCCATTCTCCGATAAAAAACTCTTTACTGGTATCAGAAATGAAAAAGATATGCTCCAGAGCTTCATTCCAGCCCCATGCACCACGCCCAAGTTCTTTTTCCATTTTACCCCAAACCAATTCGTGCCCTTCGTTCATTTGCAACCAAGTCCCATCATAGGCTCTAAAATCTCCAACACTATCTACATTAAATCCACTGGCAATATGCCAATATCCACTTCCAAAGTTGAGGCCTATAGAGGTAGGCACCTTCCCAATAGCAGCAGCTTGAGCTAGCATTTGGGGATTCGATTGCGCTATTTTTTCTGCAACCGTACCGCTATTAGATGTACCGCCATCACAGGCTATACCAAGTAAAGTACAGCAACACAATAAGAACAAAAACACCCTCATAATTCCTTTATTTGATTATCTCGATCGCTACAGTAGTAAAGCAGCAAAGATTCAAAAATAGACATATTGGCTATGCTTTCACAACATATTGCCCAATTAATGCATATGTCGTTTTGACAGTTTGTCACTTGCCATAATTGCCATAATAAGCCCGAAAATAGGACATCATAGGACAATCTCGGTTTTTATGTCATATTATTTCCATTGGCACATACATTGACATAGTTGAGATGTACAAGCGACTTCATTGAAGCAAAACAAATTAAACAAATATTAAATTTTAAGTAAAATGGGTAAAATTATAGGAATTGACTTAGGTACAACTAACTCTTGCGTTTCCGTAATGGAAGGTAATGAGCCCGTAGTCATCCCAAATGATGAAGGGAAAAGAACTACCCCATCCATCGTTGCATTTATGGATAGTGGAGAGCGTAAAGTAGGTGATCCTGCAAAGCGTCAAGCCATTACTAACCCAACTGGAACAGTTGCCTCCATAAAGCGATTTATGGGATCTAGATTCTCTGAATGTGCTACGGAAATTGACCGTATGCCTTACAAAGTAATAAAGGGAGAAAACGATACAGCGAGAGTAGAAATCGACGGAAGAAAATATTCTCCGCAAGAAATTTCTGCTATGGTTCTTCAAAAAATGAAGAAAGTAGCAGAAGACTTTTTAGGAACAGAGGTTACAGAAGCTGTCATCACTGTACCTGCATATTTCAACGATTCGCAAAGACAAGCTACTATCGAAGCTGGCGAAATCGCTGGACTTGCAGTAAAAAGAATCATCAACGAGCCGACTGCCGCAGCATTAGCGTACGGTATGGACAAGCAAGGTAAAGATTCTACTATCGCAGTATTCGATTTAGGTGGTGGTACTTTTGATATCTCTATCCTCGAGTTGGGAGATGGTGTATTTGAAGTAAAGTCTACCAACGGAGATACACACCTAGGTGGTGATGATTTTGATCAAGTAATCATCGAACACTTAGCAGAAACTTTCAAAAAGCAAGAAGCCATCGATCTTAAGAAAGATCCTATGGCACTACAGCGCCTAAAGGAAGCTGCCGAAAAAGCAAAGATAGAATTGTCAGCAGGTACAGAGACGGAGATCACTCTACCTTATATCACTGCAGTGGACGGAGTGCCTAAGCACCTTACTGTAAAGATGACTAGAGCTCAATTCGAGCAAATGGCTGATGATCTGATCAACAGAACACTCAAGCCTTGCCAAGCTGCCTTAACAGATGCTGGTCTGAGCAAATCTGATATTGACGAGATTATTTTAGTAGGTGGATCTACAAGAATCCCTGCTATTCAAAATGCAGTAGAAAAGTTCTTTGGCAAGAAGCCAAACAAGGGTGTAAATCCTGATGAAGTTGTAGCTATTGGTGCAGCTATCCAGGGTGGTGTACTTTCTGGTGACGTGAAGGATGTATTGCTTCTAGACGTTACGCCATTGTCTATGGGTATCGAGACTATGGGTGGTGTATATGATGTAGTGATTGAGTCCAACTCCACTATTCCGACTAAGAAGTCCAAGACCTATTCTACAGCAGCTGACAACCAGCCTTCAGTAGAGATTCACATCTTACAAGGTGAGCGTCCAATGGCCAAAGACAATCGTGCAGTAGGAAGATTCATCCTAGATGGTATCCCACCAGCACCAAGAGGTATGCCTCAAATAGAGGTTACTTTTGACATGGATGCAAACGGAGTATTGAATGTATCTGCCAAGGATAAAGGTACTGGCAAGGAGCAAAACATTAGAGTAGAAGCTTCTACAGGTTTATCAAAAGAAGAAATCGAAAAGATGAAAGCAGAAGCTGCGGCCAATGCTGACACAGATAAAGCTGCTCGTGAAAAAGTAGATAAAATGAACTCCGCTGATTCTCTTATTTTCCAAACGGAAAAGCAGATGAAAGAATTTGGCGAGAAGATTCCTGAAGACAAGAAGAAGGCCATCGAAGATGGTGTTGAAAAACTTAAAGAAGCACACAAATCTGATGATGTAGCTGCTGTCGATACTGCCATGGAAGAGCTAAATACAGCTTGGACTGCTGCAAGTCAAGACTTATACGCTGCACAGCAAGAAGGTGCTGCAGGTGCAGAAGGTGCTGATCCTGGAGCTGGCGATCAAGCTTCTACAGATGGTGCAGACTCAACTAACGAAGATGTGCAAGACGTAGAGTTCGAAGAAGTCGACGACAAAGCTTAATGCACGAATAAATAGAATATCTGAAAAGGCTGTCTCATTAGAGATGGCCTTTTCTTGTTTTAAGAGACGAGCAACAGTCCATAAAGCGTTAGAAGCATAGCTCTAGGATTATGAATAATGCTTCGGGGGTGCCAGCATGCCTACGGCGCTGTCGGGTCGTCCGTTATATCCTCCTAAGGTCGGATGCCACTCCCACCCCTCACCTCTACGCGGCTCCGCCTTATCGAGCTCCAGCTTTCGCTTTCGCGACAGGCTTTGTCGAGCTTTGATGCCCGCGGCATGTCACGAATTACTAGATAGGTACACTTCGAAAATTTTGACGCTGAGAATCAAATACAACTCCAAAACTTATTTCCTGTTTTTTTTATGAGAACTGATATCAATTCTACACCTCAATCAAAAAGAAATAAACTACAGAATATAAACTACAGAATATAAACTACACGAGAAGGAATTTTAACCACAATACATTCCTTAAATTTCATTTTTTTCCATATTTTATATAACTTAGTAAGGTTAAGCGCTTTTACAACAAATAACCTAACCATTGAAAAACTATAGCCTACAGGATCAAAAAAACAGCCGCTTTGAACTAGAAGAAAGCAGTGACAAAATCATTATACGATTTCGAGCTGATCGTAGTATAGATGACGTATTGAGTAATCATCCCTACTTCACTGCTATTCAATCCAATCTAGTAGAATTAGCACACTTTCCTGAAGCAAACTCCTATGTATATAAGATAAATGGAGCCACACTAAAAGCCTCCATAGACGTAAGAAACAAGCTTAGAAAAAGTTTAAAAGAAGTAAATGATGTCATCTATGCAGGAAGGGTATTGCAATATAAAGGCACTAACCTTTTCCAAATTTATACTGAAAATATATTTCTGAAATTTTATGATCAAATAAGTACAAGCCATTGTAGAAGAATAATTAAAGATTATAATCTCGTAATCAAAAAAAATAAATTAAATTTTTGCAAAAACGGCTATTTCGTTGAGGCTATAAATAAAGGTCAAAGGGTGTTTGACTTGGCAGAAAAGCTTTTAAATCTAAGTGAGGTAGAATGTTCTCATCCTGAGTTAATTGCAAAAAGGAAACAACTTAAACGAGATTTTGAGGACTACTACTACGATCCTAAAATTAATAACGATTGGTCACTTGATTTAATTAAGGCGAAATCTGCTTGGTCAAGAAGCACAGGTAAGGGAATTAAGATAGCAGTTATAGACGATGGTTTAGATTTGAAGCATCCTGCTTTTAAAAACAAAATTATCTACAGCAAAGACATGCTAGATAAAGATGGTCAAAGAGGAGCCGCCCATAGGTATGCACAAGAAGGACATGGTACAGCATGTGCCAGTATAGCTGTAGCTAATGAAGAAGGAAAATTAAAAGGAGTTGCACCAAATGCAAAATTAATTGCTATCCGATCAAAGGGACTAGGTTCAGTATTAGAAGCAGAAGCATTTTATGAAGCGGTACAAGCTGGCGCTGATATAATATCATGTAGCTGGGGTCCCCCTGACGGCAATATCTTTGATGCAAGTGATAACGAAATATACTTTCCTATACCAGATCATACAAGAATTGCTATTGATTATGCTGCAGAGCATGGTCGGAATGGAAAAGGATGTATTATTCTTTTTGCTGCCGGAAATGGAAAAGAACAGATTTCGTATGATGGATATGCTTCAAACAAAAATGTGCTTGCTATAGGTGCAATAAATAAAAATTTAGAACCAACCATCTATTCTGATTTTGGAACACCCATTTATTGTGTATTCCCTAGTGGCGACTTTGATGTCGATGAAGATAAGAACCCAATCAATGAAACTGGAGTAGTCGTGGCAGACCCTATAGGAGTAGCTGGGTACGCACAAGGAGATTACTTTGATCTCTTTACAGGGACATCTGCGTCTTGCCCTGGAGTTGCGGGTATCATAGCGTTGATGCTTGAGGTAAATCAAGACTTAAAAGTTGAACAAATAAAAGATATAATCTCTAAATCTTGTGAAAAAATTGGAAAGCCGTCTGACTACTTAAAAGTAGGTAATAAAACTTACAGCCCGACATTTGGATATGGCTTATTAAGAGCAGATTTAGTTATAGAAAATGTAAAAAAATTAAATAACCAAAAAAAATTAAGTAGAATGAATAAGTCAAAAGTACATGCCTTACATATAGGAGTAAATACTGTAGACCCTAGTTATTATGGCCAAGAAATATCTCCATTATTTGGTTGTGTGAATGATATGAATAATATGGCTGATTTAGTAAAATATAAACATGGACCTGAAATTGAACAAATAAAATTATACGCCGAACATAATAATATTCCCTCCCCTTCAGAACTCCCAACTACTACGAATATCATAAAAATATTGACTGATTGGTCAGATGAACTATTTGACGGCGACCTACTAATTATAACCTATGCAGGACATGGTGCTAGTCTAAAAGATGAAAATGGAGACGAAGTTGATGGAATGGATGAATCATGGGTGTGTTATGATAAATTTCTACGTGATGATGACTTGGATAAGCTATTTCAACAATTTAACAGCGGAGTAAGTATTTTACTTATTTCTGACTCCTGTCACAGCGGAAGTGTTAACAGGAATATTTCTTTTAACAAACAGTTGTCCAAAGAAATTCCCGCTGGAACAAGATATGTTCCAGCAAGTGTTGCCCAGAAAATATATAATAAAGATACCACCTCACAAAGAATTATATCCACTAAGTCTAACTCAAGAAGTATAAAACGGAGTCAAATGAGTGCCAATCTTCTTTTATTAGCCGCATGCCAAGATGATGAATTTGCTCAAGAGAAAAATAGCGAAGGCATATTTACTAAATTTTTGAAAGAAGAATTTTATAGAAATCCTAACCAAACTTACGCAAAGGTATTAGAAAACATAAAGGGTAAAATGCCATCTTCGCAAGAACCCAGATTAGACGAAGAAAGAGATTCCCTTAATAGGTTTAAAGAAGCATTTTTTCTTCAAAAAATAGATGAAGATTTAAAGCAGATAACAAATGAAGCACAAGCTCCAACTTCGGCATATAAGAATGAAATCGAATCGGCTAAAGGCATTTCAGTGTATTTTAAAGACGCTGAAAACGAAAACAATACTTTGTCAATTAAAAAAACAACAAGGACAAGGTCTGATATATACAAATACAAAGAAAACATTAAAGTAAAAGATGGATCAATACCTATAGACATCTTTGAACATAGTAATGAATGGGATTCTGCTTATGAATTACTTAATAATCTAGATGAAGAAGATGCGAAAGGCATAGACTTCATTGAGCCAGAAATAGTATCCAATATATTCAAGACAGATGAATTAGAGAATACCACTCGCTCATTAGAAAGTCATTATCTAAAGTATTATCCAAATCCAAAGGAAAGAGGAGAAGATCCATACATTTGGCACCTAGGAGATGAATACAGTCAGTTGAGATCAGCATTTATTAATGTTCATAGAGACATATACCTTACTAGAGATTATGGCAGAGACTATATACTAAAAAAGGATAATGCAGCATATGATATAGTTACTATCGGTCATATTGATACGGGAATAATTGAACATCATCCAATGATACCTGAAAATTTCGATTTTAAAACATCCGGAGGTAATATTTATGACTATGACAAGAAGTTATCACCTGGCGAAAGACAAGGTCACGGTCAAGCAACAATAGCCTTATTAGCAGGAGGTTACTCAGAAATTATTGGAGATACATTTGGTGCTCATCCAGCAGCAAGAGTAATCACTTATAAAATCAGTGAAACAGTTGCTATTTTTAGAGGTAAAAACTTCAGAAACGCTATTAACAAAGCTATTGAAGATGGCTGCGAAGTCATCACAATGTCCATGGCAGGTTGGCCAACTAGAAAAATGGCCCAGGCAATCAATGATGCCTATGAAGCTGGAATTGTAGTAGTAAGTGCTGCCAGTAATAGTTTTGTAAAAGGTCCATTATCAATATTGCCAAAGTCTACTTTATACCCCGCCAGGTGGGACCGTACCATTGCTGCTGTAGGAGTCACAATAGATCAAACTCCATACTTATTCGAGAAGCAAGCATCAAATAATAGAGCAGCAGGGATGGAATACATGCAAATGTGTATTGGTCCAAAAGAAGCTTTAGAAACAACCATCGCAGCATATACTCCTAATGTACTTTGGTTTGGCAACGATGACAAGACCAAAAATTATTATTCTATTGATGGCGGAGGTACATCTGCTGCCACTCCTCAAATAGCAGCAGCAGCTGGGTTATATATTGATAAGTATCGTGAAGAAATTGAGGAGCTTATACCCGAAGAAGAACTATGGATGAAAGCAGAGTTAGTCAGGCAAGCTATATTCATGTCAGCTGAAAAACGTAAAAAAGAAGACTTTGGAAGAGGTATCATAAAAGCAAACAACTTAGTATCTGATGCCGAGTTTGCGCCCGCAAAGATTTTCCCTCTTATTCAAAAAGCTAAAAAGGCGGAAGCAAAAGGTGGTTTCTTTAGTAAGCTAAAAACCATTTATAGAAGAGGTGAAAACTCGAAATATAATTTGTTAGAAGAAATGATGTCAACTGAATTATTGCAACTTGTGCATAAAGATCCAGAATTATATAAATATATTGATCTAGACACAAGTAGTGAATTCAGTGATAAAGAAAAAGAGGAATTTTCAAATGCAGTTCTCCAATCCAATTATGCCTCAGAGAAATTAAAGAGTGAGTTAGGTGGTTCATATTTCAACAATAGAAGTAATAGTATGATAGACAATCATTTATTACAATTTGATGAGATGAGCATTAAGCTAACTACTGATGGTGTCAAATTAAATATTGAAGACCAAGAAGAATATGTAGACGAAGATGAGGAATTTAGAACGTATACTGTTAAAGGATTTATCAGTCCAAGTTCAACGAGATCAATTGGAGGAAGTAGTTTACAAATTCAACCTTATGAAAATCCCGAAAATGAGTTGTCAGTATCCTATTTTGAGTATGAGATAGACGGCGAAAAATTCGGTAGGTGGATACTTCCAAACGACAATGAACACAATGGCATAAGGTCAGGGAACAATGAAGAAAATAGAATCCAATTAGATTATCTTTTTAACGACGAAGTCCTTCGAGGTACAAATCAAAAATTACCTATCACCATACACACAGTCAAAGTTGAAAAAGAAGACAAACTTATTGACGAAAAAAATAAAAAGAAAGGCCTACAATTCTACGATTTAAAAAAAGGTAAATGGATTTCTAGCAGAAGAATAAAGCCTAATGAAAGAGCTAAGATAAAGGCGGTAATCAAAAAACAAGACAATGTTCTGCTCATGTTTCATGGCTTATTTGCAACTATGAAAATATCATACACACAATTCCTAGAAAATAAAAAAAATGCGAAGCATCTAGAAAAAATATACGGTAGATACTTATTAGGCTACAATATGTTCGATGCAAGGAATGGCATTCAACAAAATGCAGAAGATTATTATAACAGTATAAAAGACTATATTAAAAAAGATGCTAACTGCAATGTGATTGCTAGAAGTCGTGGATGCATTGTAGCTAGATATTTTAATGAAGTACTCTCTCAGGAAAAAACATATAAACTCAATTTGAATAAAATTATCTTAATTGCGCCACCAAATCAAGGGACACCAGTCGCATCACCAGAATTACATAGAAAGCTTGCAGATATCATAACAAACGTACTTAGTAAGGCTATACCTATGTCTTGGATATTACAAGGAGGACTTAAAATACTACTTAGAGGATTAGTTAACAAGGTATCAAATATGCCTGGCATAAGTGATGTGATGGAAGGGAGTGAATTACTTACAAAATTAAATACCTCAGAGATTGATCGAAGCAACTATTATATATTTGTCTCCAATTATGAGCCTAGCTCTAGAAAAATTAAAAACGCCTTAGACAATCTTATTGATAATAAAATTTTTAAAGGAGCTGCAAACGATTTAGTTGTACCTTTTCTTGGTGCTCAATTTTTGAACGCAGATTTCATTGCTCCAGAAGAAGGGCTCACAAATAGAGGTACAAGCGAGGCCGTTAATCTAGAATATGAAGTAAACCACTTTCAATACTTAAAAAATAAAATCGGTTCTAAAAAAAGAAACAATAGGCAAACTAACAAATATCAGAAAAAAATTGCTGATTTATTACTAAAGGATATAGCATGAAAACAATAAAAGTAATAAGCAAAATAAGATTCAACGACACAGTTATCGATGTAGCTGCTGGTGAAAAATACGATTTTTGTGCCAATGGTACCTGGTGGGATTTATTTATCCCATCAGGCCCCAATGGCTTTATGCTTAAAAGTATCATGGGAACATTTCCAGTTGTTAAAGGTGTCCCTTATTTCAAACTATGTGGATGTTTAGACAAGGATTACGACACCGCTTTTGTAATTGGAAGAAAACTACTAAATTATGAATTCAAACAGAATGGAAGGCTATATTTATTTGCCAATGATTCTATTGACAAGGATAAATATTATAAGAACAATAGAGGGTCTATAAAGGCGATAATTCGTAAGGTGAAATGATTACCACTCCATTATAAACCAAACACTATTCAAAAATGTCAAAAATGCTTTTCACCCCAATCCTGATATCTATATCAATTTCAGTCGGGTTACTATCTTTCATTATGTCAATTAATTATTTGTTTAACTGCATTACATTAAATACAAATGAAGTAGATATTTATAAATGTGAAATTTCAAATTCAGACATTAGAATAATAAAGAGAGGAGCATATATTGAATCAATACATTATGATTCCTTATCGTATTACTCAGGAATTCGGAATAGTGATAAAACAAGCTTTATTAAATCTCTCAAAGATGTAAATAAAAGAGCCTATCTGAACATAAACCCTATTGTTTTTCGATGGATTTTGTTTGTAAGTGTTGCCTTATCAATAAGTAATGCATCATCAATATTTATATTTCTATTAGTTTATCAGTTATATGAAAAATATAAACACTATTTCACAAAAAAATCATGGCTGTCTTTAATTCTTAGTTTGCTTGCCTTGCTAGCCTTCTTTCTTTATGTCTGGTGCAATAAATCAGTATTCTTGGATGGGGGTCAAATCATGGATGATTTCAACATTATATTTAGTAACCCTTCCAAATCTACTTATTTAGTTACTGGTTGTTTACTATTCATCTCGTTGGCTCCAATAATTGGGATATTGATTATAAACTTGGCGACTTACTTCACTCTCCAGTTAAATGAAGAAAATAAATCAGAATTACATCTGAATATTGAATACATCTACCTTAATGACAGAATAAATATTCTTGCGTTTTATCTAGGAGTTCTAGTTTCTTTTGCAGTAATAGGGTCTGGTCTTCAAAGAAATATGATTATTAGCCAAATTGTTGATCTCGAAATACTTTATCCCATAGAAATGACATATGCTTATGGAATTTCGTATTCTCTGATTTTAGCACTTTTCTTTATTCCTTCCTCTTTATACCTCAGGTATTTAGGACAGGAATTATCAACGGAAGATGATGATCAAGGAAAAGGTAAATGGTGGCAATTAGGTCAGGAAACATATACCACTTTAAAATTAGGTTTAGCTATTGCATTACCTTTTATAACCAGCGTTATTCAACCTATGCTGAGTTAAGATAAAGAATTAGCTAATAGGGAACTGGAAGCAAAATACTAGTCTAATAAGTACTTAATAAAACAATAACCATGAAATATATTTTTTATCTAAGCATTTTCACCATTCTACTTGGATGCGCGAAATTACCTATTCAGACTATTGCCCTTAGCGATGCCATCATCGTTGAAGGTGAAAGAATGCACGAACTAAATATCACCTTAGTAAACAGGATGTTTAGTGATAAGCGTGAAATTATAGATAACTTTATAAAAAATGAGTATGTACAAAAATATATAAAGGACTTTAGTGCAACTATTCCGGTTGGAACTGATTATAAAAAGGAGCTCCCCCAAATGATGGAAAGTATAATTCCTGTTATTATATCCAGAAGAGATATCATGCAGAGGACCTTAGAAAGTCAACGCATAAAATTGCTTGCAAAAATAAATGCTGACTACTTGGCATTCCAAGAAGCCTCCACTACCTTAACCAGTATCCTCCATTCAGTTGCAGATGTGGATAAAGAATGGAAGAGTACTATAAGAAGAATCAAGGATGTCTCACAAGGTCAAATCGACTTGGATCAAATCGAAAAGGAGATAAATAATTTCATTATTAAAGCAGGTGACATAAACGAAAATGTTATTGACTTTGATGATACTATTAACGCAATACTAAAAAATTAAAGCTATGTCTACAAATTGGGATGAAATTGCTAAAAATGCTGGCCAATCAACTGATAAACATTTTAAAAGTAAAATATCGAGTTTGACAAGACTCAACGATGAAGAGATTGAAGAAATCATTACCGATTCAGGTATTAGTAAATCAGACTTAGCTATGATCATAAAAGAAATACAGGATACAGCTAAGTCTAATACAGAGAAGGCACGTGCTATTCAAAAGATAAATAAGGGTATAGACGTCATAGTCGGACTTGCTTCAAAATTAATATAGAACCCTCTTCTTTGCTTATTTACACGAAAGTAATAGACGACCCGACCGCCGATCGCGCTTTTCAGTGGCCGCATTGATAGCCAAAAAAAAGATCCCCTCCCAAATACATCTGAAATGACATATAGTTTTATTCAAAATTGCTCAAGCTTATTTTAAAATATAAATGCTAGATACAATCATTCGTCTTAAAACTACTGATGGTGGTCGATTAATTGTTAATAGTATGGTCATTTTGCGATTCGAACCCTAGATTTCTGTTTTATAAGCCTTAATATTGCGGTCTAAATCTGATTTTCACAATACCAATATGCCTTATAAACTGAACTCCCATTTTTTACTTTTTGTTCTTCTGATGTACAGCACCTCATTGTGGGCTCAACCAGAGGTATCTGAATTCAAAAACGTTTTCAAGGTAGAGAACAATCGCACCAATGAAGTAATAAAAATAGATGGCATCCTTGATGAAGCAGTTTGGAAAGGCTCCAATATGGCTACCGACTTCTATCAAAAGACTCCTTTCTTTGCAAAAGATGCAGATCCCAAAACAGAGGTTAGATTTACATATGATGATGACTATCTGTATATGGCAGCCATGTGTATTCAAGAAAATCCGGTGGTTATCAAATCCCTAAAACGAGATGAATTTTGGGACAATGATGGAATCGCTATGATCTTGGATCCGCTGAATACTAGAACCAATGCATTTCTATTTGGAGTTACAGCAGCAGGCGCACAATGGGATGCCCAATATGCGCCCGATTCTGGGATCAATAGTGACTGGAGCAATAAGTGGAAAGCAGAAGTAAAAGTATACGATGGATATTGGACCGCAGAGATAGCCGTCCCATTCAAGATACTCAGATACTCAGATACAGATATAGTCTGGGGTTTAAACATAGTACGGGGTATACAAGGCTTAAATGAATTTCATAACTGGACAGCTGTTCCGGAATCTTTTTGGCCACCCAATCCCGCCTTTGCTGGCGCTATGATTTGGGACGCACCACCTACCAAGAAATCAGGAAACTACAATATTATTCCATATGTTACCTCAAGCCTTCTTAAAGAACGAGGAGAAAAAGCAGCCTTAAAAGCCAATGCTGGATTAGATGCTAGATTTGCCATCACCTCTACGATGAATGCAGATGTGACCATCAACCCAGATTTTTCACAGATAGAAGTAGATGAGCAGGTCACCAACCTTACAAGGTTCAGTATTTTCCTACCAGAAAAACGGACCTTCTTTCTAGAAAACAGCGATATCTTTGGAAATTTTGGACTAGGGCCTGTTAACCCATTTTTCACTCGTCGTATTGGGATTGATGAAAATGGACAGGCAGTACCGCTGCTCTATGGATTGAGAGCTACCGGCAATGTAAGTAAAGACGTCCGCGTAGGCGTCATGAATACACATACTGGCAAAAGCGAAGAAACAATTGGCCAAAACCAAACCGCAATTGCCGTACAAAAGCGTTTTGGCCTATCCACTATTCAAGGACTATTTGTAAATCAACAAGGTTTTGACAATTTCAATCCGATAGACAAAAGTTTCAGCAGAAATGCAGGCTTGGAAGGAAAATACAAATCAGACGATGGGAAGACGGAGCTTTATGGTAGTCTCCACCAATCCTTTAAAGATGGATACCAGGACAAAACTGGCTTTTACAATTTTGGAGCAGGGTATCAAAATGCGTCTTGGAATGTACAAACTAGCATGATGATCGTCCAAGAAAATTATTTTACGGACATGGGCTTTAATCTAAGGGTTGACAATTATGATGCAGAGCGAGATACATCTATTAGATTAGGCTTCAATCAGACTTTCTCCACTATCGACTATACTATAAGACCACAAGAGGGAAAGGTACAGAGACACCAATTTGGTTTTGAAAATTTCATGGTATTCAATCCCGATTGGAGTTTTAATGAAAGGCTGAATCGGTTACGGTATTTTCTTAGATTCCAAAACACCAGTGAGTTTAATGTAAGACTAGATAATAATGCGGTGGAATTACTCTTCCCTTTTTCGTTTGTTTCTGATGCCGAAACTTTACCTGTTGGACGCTATAATTTCACCAGTCTCAATCTTGAGTTTAATTCTGATTCACGTAAGTTATTACAATATGAGCTAGGTACTAAAGTGGGTCAATTTTACAATGGCACTCTAGCTCAGTTTGATGCGGGGATCAATTACAGAGTACAACCATGGGGTAACTTTGGTATCACCTACCAATACAATCAATTGGACTTTCCTGATCCATATGGCAATACTACCATCACTGCACTCAGAGCGAAAGTGGAGATTGGATTTTCTAGAAACATCATATGGACTACCTTATTTCAGTTTGTAGAGCAATCCGACTATATGGGTATCAACTCTAGACTGCA
>CALJVI010000236.1 GCA_937974575.1 uncultured Saprospiraceae bacterium
CAGGTTGAAAATGGTGTAGCCGTTCGGATGGCAACCCTTTTCTTGTTAGCTACAGGCAAAGATGGAGCTAAACAGAGAGCCTCAAATGCTTAAACCTTAGGATATTTACTTATATTTGGTATGTTTGTCGGGTTGAAAACAATTTTTTGGTGCTTTCTAAGGCAATCAGCAATCTCGAACCATTTAATACTCTACATTGATGAATAAGCTTCTACTCTCTATCATTCTGATTGTTTGTTCCTATTGCCTTGGCCTTACCGACTTATCTGCCCAAAATTGCTCCACTACTATCGTTGAAAATAAAAAGGTTGCTGGGCTACACTTGTTAACTACAAAGCCAGTCACTGTAGTGGTTAGAGGAAACTATTCTTACAGTTTGAACTTTGCCAATAGTGAGGATGGAATAGTTGCAAAAGTATTTTCTAAAGCGGGACAGGAATTTAACCAAGACGATGAATTTATTTTTGTAGATAAAAACAACACACGTAAAAGTTATCGATTCATCGATATGGGAGAAGTAGAAAAAGAAGGTAACGTGCCAGTCTATAAAAATACATTGCAAATGGATTTGCAAGCAGTAGATTGGTTGTCTTCTGCAAGTATAGTTTCTATTTATTTGAGAAATAATATCACGCTCCAGATGAGAAAGCTTTCTTTGCAAGAGAGTCGCCAAGGAGAATTGCGTAGCAATGCTTCTTGCTTTTCAAAACAACTAGATAGAAGTATGGTTAAGGCGACGGTGTTGGCCAATACAGAATTTAAAATTGGAAAATCTGCAAGTGAAGGGGGAAGTAGCAGCAGGGCTGGTGCTGGAGGAAAAAGAGTCACAGACATAAGCCTGCTGAATGACCAAGAGTTGGCTGATCTAAGAAAAGAGTTGGCTGAAACTAAAGATCGTTTGCGAGTAGAAATACAAGAGGAGAAAGAAAAGACAAACAAAATAAAAGCGAGCCTACAAGATGAGGTAACGAAAGCTAGAGAGAATGCTGCTGCTCAAAAAGCAATTTATGCGGATGAAGTTTTGCAAGCACGAAAAGCTTCGCAAGAAGAAATAGAATCTTCGAAAGCGGCATTAGCCATGAAAGTATCTGAGTCTAGAAAGAGTGCTGATGATGCTATCGTTAAAATTAGTGATAACGTAGTAGATGCTAGGGCTAAAGCAGAAGAAGTGATCCAAAAGGCACAACTAGAATCTGCCGAGACTGTATCTATAGCACGAAAGAGTGCTGCCGATGAGGTGCTTAAAATCAAAGAAAAGCTAGAATCTGCAAAGCTAGAATATGCTGATGAAGTGGCTAGTGCTAGAGAAAACGCTAATTCGGAATTGGATCGTATCAGAGCTGAAACAGCACAAACAATAGCCGAAGCTAGAGAAGTAGCCAAATCGGAAAAGAATAAAAGCGTTGATGATGTAGTAGATACCAAGAAATCTGCATCTCAACAGATACTAGAAATAAAAGAAACTACTGCGGAAGAAATAGCTAGGATCAGAGAAAAGGGAGTTTTGGAAAAGCAGAACATCGCTTTTGAAGTAGCAGAATCTAGACGTAGAGGGGTCGAAGAGACTGCCCTAATTCAAGAAAATCAAGCTTCCGAAATTGCCGATCTGAAAGAGCGAGCAGCTAAAGAAAAAGAAAAAGCAGTAATGGAAGTAGCGACTTCTAGACAAAAGGCGACAGAAGAAATCGCAAACACTCGTGACGCTGTAGCACAAGAAAAAGTCGCTGCTGCTGAAGAAGTCAAAACGACCCGTGAAAAGGTAAGTGAAACAGTACAAGAAATCAAAGCTACCGAGGCTGAAGAAATAGCAAAAGCCAAATCTGTATCTGAAGAGCAACAAGCCAAGATTGCTACCGAGGTGGCCGAAGCACAGCAAAGAGCAAAGCAGCGCATGGAAGCTATACAGTTGGAGCTGGATCAAGCATTGGCAGAAGCAAAAGAGAAGGAAGCCGAAATCAAAGCTATATCGTCTAGTGAAGTTCAAGAGGCTAGAATCCTTGCTACCAAAGCAATTACCACAGCTAAAGAATTGTCTTCAACCGAAGTAGCTGAAGCAAATAAAGCTGCTGAAACCGCGAAGATGAGTTATGCGGATGAGGTAAAGAAAGCGCAAGATGCGTCTAGAGAGCGATTGGCCTCCATTCAGTCTGAAGTAGCAGAAAAAATAACGGATGCTAAGTCAAAAGAAAAGGAAATGACACAGAGCTCAACTCAACAAGTCATAGATAAAAAGAAATCTGCTGCCGCAGAGATATTGAAAACACAAGAAGAAGCGGCTAATGAAATAGCAAGCATAAAAAATAAAGTAGCAAAGGCTATTGAAATGAACGCCATAGAGATGGCAGAAGTAAAGCGAAATGCTGCTCTTGCTGTAGCTAAAGTAAAGCAAGCGCAGTCTGAAGAAATTGCCTTGATGCAAGAAGAAGCAGCTACAGAAAAAGAAGCTATTACAAATACCATTATTGAAGCTAAGATCAAAGGCGCAGAAGAGGTAGTTGCAACAAAAGCTAAGAATGCAGAGGAAATAAAAGAAGTGAGACAGCAAGCTAATCTAGCCATCGAAGAATCTAAACTTGAAGTGCTGAATGCGCAGAAAGAATCGGCAGAAGCCTTGGCGCAAATCAAGGAAGAGTCTGCTAACGAAATAGCCGCTGTAAAAAGAGAAGCTGCCGAGATAGTATTAGTAGAAAGAAAACGTATTGAAGAAGAAATTGCGAAATCCAATCTTGAAATAGATGCTGCTAAAGCACAAGCTCAGGTAGAAATTGATCAGGCTCGAGAAGAGGCGGCTCAGGAAAGAACGAAGCTA
Organism: uncultured Saprospiraceae bacterium; assembly: GCA_937974575.1. Lineage (GTDB taxonomy): Bacteria > Bacteroidota > Bacteroidia > Chitinophagales > Saprospiraceae > JALZVN01. The sequence continues at coordinate 2,810 of CALJVI010000236.1, forward strand.
GTGGAGCAAAACCAAGCAGAGCGATTAAAAATCAATGAAGAAACAGAGCTTGCCCGCAAGGCATCACAAGATGAGATAAGCCTTGCTCAAAAGGAGGCGTCTGAAGCCGTATATGATGCTAAGCAGAAGTCTAAGGAGCAAATCAATGTCGTAAAAGAAGAAACAGCTATCCAAATTTCTGAAGAAATAGAGATGCTAGAAGAAAGAAGGCAAATGGTAAAAGATGCTGACGAAAAAATAGTCGAATTGAAGAACGAAATCTTGGAATTAGAAGCAGCACTAGAAAAAAAGAAAGCTGGAAAAGACAATGATTAGGTTTTGATACTAATTTTGAATTTTTAAGAAAATATTAACCAACAAATTGGGGTCTAAAGGCGTCTTACTTAATGTAAAGAGACGCCTTTTTACTTTCAGTAAAATGTCTTTTATTTGTACAAGATTCGCTCGATTTGTTCAACTTTCTGGCGAAAATGAGATTAATAATTGAAATACAACACTTTATAGCCAATATATAGATGCAACACAGAATTACTTACATTATACTTCTTTTGACTTTATCCTTCCTTCAACACGGCTTTGGACAAGAGGGATATGAGATTAAGATCAAATTGGATGGCTTTAGCAATGATACCTTACTTTTAGGATATCAATATGCAGACAAACAGTACATCAAGGATACTGTTTTCCGAACAGACGATCAATTTACATTTAAAGGGGAGGAGCCATTAGATTGTGGTATGTATCTGATCATTATGCCTCCTGAAAACAGATATTTTCAGGTATTGGTCAATGATCAAGATCAGCATTTTTCGCTCAGTACCATAGCTACTGATCCTGTAGAAAATATCTCCATCAATGGTTCTGATGAAAATGATTTGTTCTATACCTACTTACAATACATCGGTAAGCAAAGTCCAAAGGCTCAAAAACTGAATACTAAAATCAATGAGCTAAAGGAAGCAAAGCAAGAAACGAAGAAGGTATCTGCAGATCTAGATAAACTAAATAAAGAGGTACTGGATTATCAGTTGAATATTATAGATAAACATCCTCAAAGTCTTACCGCGAGGATAGTAAGAACAAGCAGAGAGATCGAAGTACCAGAGTTTGATATGAGTAGTGATGAGGGTAAGCGAGCACGTTTCAGATACCTTCAGGAACATTGGTTTGACAATGCTGATCTGAGTGACCCTTGCCTTATTAGGACTTCACTCATTCACAAGAAGGTGATGACTTACCTTGAAAAGCTGACTCCTCAGCATCCTGATTCTTTGAATAAGGCTATTGACTTTATTTTGGATTTGGCAAAGAACAATGAGGTAACTAAACAACATTGGCTATCCACCTTATTGAATAAATATGCAAACAGCAAGGTCATAGGACTGGATGCCATATACGTGCATTTGATTATGAATTATTATGCCAAGGGAGAAGCTCCATGGGTAGAAGAAGAAAAGCTAATTGAGCTGGTCGACAATGCTATGAAAACAGAGCCTCTACTGATAGGAAAGATTGCACCCGAAATAGAGCTACCACTATTGGACTATGAAGCAACAGTAGAGAAGGCAAAGACCGAAGAAGATGTACATAAAAAGTTTGTGCTAGGGGAAAAGGTAAGCTTGCATAAGCTAGACAGCCCCTACAAAATACTCTTTATATGGGCGCCAGATTGTGGACATTGTAAAAAGAGCATGCCTAAGATGATTGAATTTTATGATAAGTTCAAAGACAAGGGGGTTAAGCTTTTTGCTATTTGCCATCAAAATTATAAAGACACACCAGATTGTGCTGATTTTATCATAGAAAGACCGGGCATGATGAGTTGGATCAATGTTACGGATCCATACTTTAGATCTAGGTATCAGACCTTATATAATGTGAAATCTACACCTCAGCTTTACATTCTAGATTCAAATAATGAAATCTTGATGAAGAGAATCGGTACGGATCAATTGGAAGAGGTAATGAACGAATTGTTCAAAAGAGAAGAAAAAAAATAAGCCATGTTCAAGCAGATTACTTTTTTGATGATTACTATATTTTTCGGCTATAACCTAAGTGCTCAGGGCCCCGCGACTCAGCCAACCTCACAACCAACCACGCAGTCAAGCACCCAGCCGACCACTCAGCCAAGTGCCATAGGAGTCAAGGCTCCGATAATGACTTTCGAAACCAAGATGATAGATCTAGGCGATGTGAAAAGGGGAGAGATAAGGGAGTTTGAATTCAAATATACCAATACAGGCAATGCGCCTCTAAAGATAGAATTGGTGTCTTCCTGCGACTGTACTACTACGGAATACGCACCTATGGAAGTACAACCTGGCGAACCGAGTGAGATTAAGGTAGTCTTTGATAGTACAGAAAAAGAAGAATCAGAGACTATTGATATCGACATCTTTTTGCAAAATGAAGATCCTGTTACGGGAATACCAATAATAGAGATGCTGCAATACAAGTACAACCTAATAAAAGAGTAAGGCCTTTCCTTCTTCACCACGACAAGAGACTATTCTTTGTCGGATATTCTCTTTATTTAGCCCATGTTGAGCTATCTTGCCATTAAACCAAAAGTACGCACTAACGTTACTATTGATACATGATTGAAGTTATCAAGAATAAGTATCCATACTTTCCGATCATTGGTTTGATTGGATTTTTATTTTTTTTTGTGGTTGCTACCCACCTTTATCCAGGCGGCTCTGTCAACGATATGGCATCCGAAGGCTATAGCTATTTTCACAATTTTATTTGTGATCTGATGTCATATAGCTTGCCAGAGGGAACAGCAAATGCTGCAAGACCGATAGCCATAATCGGGCACTTGATGCTGAGTTTTGGTATGATTTCCTTTTTTTATATTCTTCCAGAAATTTTTGTAAAGCAAAATAGAAACACTCGTATCATCAGAGGTTTGGGGATGTTTTCTATGGTGATCTTCACCTTTATGTTTACAGATTATCATGATATAGTAGTGCCAATATTTAGTGTGCTTACAGTCATAGCGCTCGTACCGTTTTTTATGGAGCTGATCAATTATAAAAACAAGGGACTCAAGATACTCGCCTATATATGCCTGATCCTGAGCATCTTGGTTTTTCTCAGTTTTGAAACTAAGATTGGGTTTTATTATACGCCCATATTACAAAAAATCACTTTTGTATTTGACGGCATTTGGGTTGTATGGGTGAGTCTACTCGTAGCTGGCAAGCGGCAACTTACTCTTTCTGTAGCCTAGTATCTGGAGCAATTGCGTGAGAAATAGAAATACTTCTGACGGAGGAGGTCATCCCTAATACCGCAGCGGAGCGAAGCCATGCATAGCCCGATTTTATTAGGACACGTCCACAATACACTCAACAATTCATGTGAATCTTCAAATAGAGCCTTTGCGTTTTGGGGCTGCCCCATAGGCTACGCCAGGGGACGGGCTATACACTATATCCCGAGAAAATTCGGGATGCCGCTCCTATCCCTCATCTCTACGCGCTCCGCTTTGTCGAGCTCCGCCTGTACGGCTCCACGACAGTTCATCTATCCATTAAAAGGCATTGGCACATAGCCATTAAAAGCAACTAAAAAAGAATAATCTGTAATAATCTGTTCAAATACTGATTAAATAAAAAATAAAAAAAGGAATTTCTATTGTTTTGGCTTATATAATTTTTAGCTATCTTGGGCGCTTATAAGGAGCATGGTGCTTCGATTTTAAAGAATAGAATCAATAATAATACGTGGAAAAGCTAGATAAAATAGATTTAAAGATCCTAAAGATCCTCCAAAGTAACAGTAAGATTACAAACCTTGAGCTATCAAAGCAGATAGGTTTATCGCCTGCGCCAACATTGGAAAGGGTGAAAAAATTGGAGTCTACTAAGATTATAGAAAGCTATCATGCCATTGTCAATCCGACAAGTATTGGTCTGAATGTAAAGACATTTGTCCTAGTTTCTCTAGCATGGCAAAAGGAAAATGCATTAAACAACTTTCTAGAAAAGGTGAAAGACATAGAGGAGATCACAGAGTGTTATATTATCACCGGAGAAGCTGATTTTTTGATCAAGATCATTTGTAAGGACATTCCTACTTATGAGCAGTTGTTGTTTAAAACGCTATCTCAGATAGAAGAGATAGAACGCTTGAAGACTCTGATGACTTTATCTACTGTTAAAAATTCTAAAGTATTGCCGTTCAACTATAAAGACTAAAAGATAATTTGAAAAGGAAGAAGCAATCTCTGCTTTGGGAAGTTTCGTTTGCTGGACACTCCGCAAAATCTTATGTCTTTGGAACTATGCATGTTAAATCAAAACGTGTATTTTCTGCCTTTGATCAGATTACATCCTATATAGACCAGTGCGATGCATTTTGTCTAGAAATAGATGCCGCTGAAACGGGCTCTCCAGAGATGCAACACTTGCTGATGTTACCAGCCGAACAGTCTTTGCAAAATTTACTAAAGCCTAAAGAATATACTCGGCTAGACAGAATCCTTACTCAATTGAAAGGGCCAAGTATATTACATCTCAGTAGGCTAAGACCCATGCACTTGATCAATATGCTGTCAAGCCTAATTATGGTAGAAGAGACAGAGTTGATATTGGACATGAGCCTTTATGAGTATGCCCAGCAACAAGATAAACGTACTTTTGGAATCGAGACCAAAGAAGAGCATTTACATATTTTGTCTTCGATAGAAAGCGAGATTGAAATTCGCCAGCTCAGAGCTATTATTCATAACTTTCCAGCTTTCAAAAAACAACATCACAGGATTATGGAAGACTATATCCATGGAAGAATAGATAAGCTCTACTTGCAAGGAAAAAAGTCTCTTGGCAAGTGGCGAAAGATGTTGCTTAAAGATCGAAACATCAAGATGGCTACAAGGTTAAATAAATTGGCCAAGCAAGAGACTGTTTTCTGTGCTATAGGAGCTGGGCACCTATATGGAAAGTTTGGTGTATTGAGGTTGCTAAAGCTTCATGGAGCTGTGGTCAAGCCTATTAAGTTAGAGTTTGTTTGATGCCATCACATGCGCTATATATGTTTAATGTTTCTAAATTTATAGATTGGATAGCATATAAAACATTATACATTAATCGTTGTTTTCTATAGATATGAGCGTATTACGAATGTACCTTGGTTTAGTACTCTTCCTGCTTGTGAGTTGGAGCCATATATCCGCCCAAAATTTCACTTTGAGTGGTTATGTGGAAGACGCATCTACAGGTGAAACCCTCATAGGGGTTAATGTATTTAATCCAAATAACACGATTGAAGGTACAACTACCAATGTCTATGGTTTTTATTCTATTACCCTGCCAGCGGGTACCTATCAGATGAAGATCTCCTACCTTGGGTATCAAGATATAGAGCAAGAAATCCTGCTTAATCAAAACATCTCTTTAAATTTTAGTATGACCTCAGGAGTCACTATGGATGAAGTAGTAGTGCTTGGTGAGGAGTCCGATAAGAACGTAAGCAGCACCGAAATGGGTACGGTAGCTCTTCCGATAGATAAAATCAAAAAACTACCAGCACTATTGGGCGAAGTGGATATTCTCAAAACGCTACAATTGCTACCAGGTGTTCTTTCAGCTGGGGAAGGGACTGCTGGCTTTTATGTCCGAGGTGGAGGCCCAGATCAAAACCTGATACTATTGGATGAAGCAGTAGTCTATAACAGTGGACATCTTCTAGGCTTCTTTTCTGTTTTTAATGCCGATGCAATCAAAAATACTACTTTGATCAAAGGGGGTATTCCAGCCAACTACGGAGGTAGACTTTCTAGTGTAGTAGATGTGCAAATGAAAGATGGAAATAATAAAAAGTTTGGGGTTACGGGTGGCGTAGGTTTGATCGCAAGTCGGCTCACTATTGAAGGACCTCTTAAGAAAAATGAGAGTTCTTTTATTGTAAGTGGAAGACGTACCTATGCTTTCGAAATTGCTAAACCTGCCATTAATAAAACAGATTTTGCAGGCACCAGTTATTATTTCTATGATCTGAATGCGAAAGCAAATTATAAAATATCGGACAAGGATAGAATATTTTTTAGTGGTTACTTTGGACGAGATGTATTGAATTATCAGTCCAACCTTAGAGATATATTTTTCAAGATGCCTTATGGAAATACCACAGCTACAGCTCGTTGGAATCATATTTTCTCAGAGAAATTATTTTTGAATACTTCATTGGTTTACAATGATTATGATTTTAGTTTTGATGGAGGTCAATCTGATTTTGCTATAGGATTGTTTTCTGGTGTTCGAGATTACAATGCCAAATTAGATTTTGAATATTTTCCCAATTCTAGAAATGCCATAAAGTTTGGAGCAAATTATACCTACCACAGATTAACTCCGAATGTCACTAGTGCCACTAATGGAGAAGTAGAATTTTCTAATGATCTCGAGCCTAAGTATGCACATGAGTCAGCAGTTTACATACTCAATGACTATAAAGTATCTAGCGCGTTTAGCATCAACTATGGTCTCCGATTTTCAGTATTTACACAAGTTGGGCCATATACGAGTGCGGCCACAGGTCAAGAATACAGCACTTTGGAGCCCGTCAAAACATATACAGGACTTGAGCCTAGATTGTTTGCTAAGTATACCTTAAATGAATCCAGCTCAGTCAAGGGAGGAGTGACCTACACTAATCAATACATCCATTTGGTCAGTAATAGCAATAGTACCTTACCGATAGATGTGTGGGTGCCTAGCTCTGAAAGAGTTTCTCCACAACGTGGTGTGCAATATGCATTAGGGTATTTCAAGAATTTTCAAAATGATGCTTATGAAACTTCGGTAGAGGTGTATTACAAAGACTTGAAGAACCAAATAGACTATGGGGAAAGCTACATTAACGATCCTGCTGTGGAAGTAGAAGATGAATTTGTTTTTGGAAAAGGTCGCGCCTATGGACTAGAGCTCTTTCTCAAAAAGAATACAGGAAAGCTAAATGGTTGGATAGGATATACCTTATCAAAGACCGATCGTATATTTCCTGATATTAATGATGGAAGTGTTTTTCCAGCTACCTATGATAGAAGGCATGATGTATCTGTAGTTGCCAACTATGAACTGAATAGTAAGTGGGAGCTAGGAGGCTCTTTTGTCTATGGAACAGGAAATACATACACACCCATCCAGAGTCTATTCTTTGTAGAGCAATCTATTAATGTACAATATGGTGATCGCAATAGTGCTAGATTAGAGCCTTATCATAGGTTGGATCTTGCACTCACTTACAATCCCAAAATAGATAAGGATAAAGCCTTCAAGAATAGCTTTACGTTATCATGTTATAATATCTACAATCGAAAAAATACATTTTTTACGTACACTGTTTTTGAAACAGACTTTAATGCAGGTATTGCCCAGGCAAAAGCACTTAAGGTTTCTTTGTTTCCAATCATCCCGTCTATTACATGGAATTATAAATGGAATCAGCCATGAGCAAAATCATAAATTATATACTTGTACTTTTATTAGCAGCATGCTTATGGACTTGTGAAGAAGAGTTTATTCCTGAGATAGATGATTCGCCACCAGAAATTGTAGTGGAAGGCTATATTGAAGCAGGTGATAATTCAACTACTCCGTTTGTAATACTTACTCGATCTATTCCCTTTTTTAGTCAAATTGATTTGAATCAAGTTGATGATTTTTTTGTGCGCGATGCGCTCATCACAGTATCATCTGAAAATAGAATAGTAGAGTTGCAAGAATTTTGTTTAAGTGAGCTCGATCAAGCACAACAACAGATCGCTGCAGAACTTTTTGGTTTAGATTTGGATAGTGCCAATTTGGATTTTTGTGTATACGTCGATCCAACATCTTCTATGTCTGGACAAGAAGGTAAAAAGTACGATCTGAAGATAGAGGTCGAAGGCAAAGTGATTACAGCTTCAACGACTTTACCAGAATTGTCGGAGATCAGCAATTATAGTTTTGTAGATACGCCTGGGGTGTCAAGTGATACGCTAAGAGAGCTGCGTATTACGCTTGCTGATCGACAGGATGAAGTCAACTTCTATAGGTACTTCACAGAGGTCAATGAAGAAGGTATGCTAGCGGCAATAAATTCAGTATTGAATGATCTATTCTTTGATGGAGATGAATTTGAATTCCCATTGCCAAAAGCAGAAGCTGGAGATGTAGAGTTCGATTTTGAAAGTTATGGCTATTACAGAGTAGGGGATACAGTAGACATAAAATTTTGTACTATTGATGAAGCACATTATGATTTTTGGAGTACCTTGGAGTTCAATAGAGCCAACCAAGGTCCATTTTCTTCCTACACCAAAATCTCCTATAATATTGAAGGAGGTATAGGCATATGGGGAGGATACTCCTCAAGCATTAAAAGATTGATAGTAGAATAAAAGCGTCGTTATGGAAAAATTGAAATCCTCAGATATTACCATTAGAATTGGGTTGGATGATAAAAGCATCCCTAAGAAGATAGAATGGAAAGCACAAGACGATCCAAACAACCTTGAATTTACAGAATCTAAAGCTGTAATGATATCTTTATTTGATAAAGAGACCAAGGATACACTCAAAATTGATCTCTGGACTACTGAGTTTCAGGTAGATGAGATGAACAGATTTATGTATCAGTCCTTAAAAGGGCTTGCAGATACCTACCACAAGGCTACGAAAAATATAAAGATGGCCAACGACATGCAAAAATTTGTAGAATACTTTGCTGAAGAAGTGAAAATTTTTGAAAAAGAGTAAATTGCCCTTTCTTATTCTGCTATATGCCTTTCTTCCATTCTGAGTAAGAATCGTATTTAAAATACCCGAAGGAAAATATATTACTAAGCGTAATAAAATCAAAAGTATTGTTATTTTTGCGACTGGTGAGGGACGCACGACTAGCTCCTTTTGAACTCCCCCAGGTCGGAAACGAAGCAAGGGTAGAAAGTTGTAGCGGTGCGATGCGCTCTCTCATCTCTTTTTCTTCTCAAATCAATTCCCATTTATGAAGTTTTTTATCGATACTGCCAATTTGGATCAAATCAAAGAAGCAAAGGATCTTGGTATTTTGGATGGTGTTACTACCAATCCTAGTCTTATGGCAAAGGAGGGAATTGTAGGTCAAGACAATATACTTAAGCATTATGCTAAAATTTGTGAGCTGGTAGAGGGTGATGTAAGTGCTGAAGTGATTTCTACAGATTTTGATGGTATGGTTAAGGAAGGAAAGATTCTTGCTACCATAGCTCCTAATATAGTAGTGAAAGTGCCTATCATCAAAGAAGGCGTAAAAGCCATCTCTTGGTTTACGAAGAACGATATTAAAACAAACTGTACCCTGGTATTTTCTGTAGGACAAGCATTGATTGCTGCTAAAGCAGGAGCTACTTACTTATCTCCTTTCATCGGTCGTGTAGATGATACCAATTGGGATGGTGTACAATTGATCAGTGATATTGCTGATTTATACCAAATGCAAGGTTTTATGACTGAAATTCTTGCAGCTTCTATTAGAAATTCAAAGCATATAGTAGATGCTGGTTTAGCGGGTGCAGATGTTGTGACCTGTCCACTAAGCTCTATTACAGGATTACTAAAGCATCCATTGACGGATATTGGATTAGAAAAATTCCTATCGGATCATAGAAAAGCAAACGCTGGTGCATAGCACAATGTCTGATAAATAAAAAAGCCACTGCTTATTCAAGCAGTGGCTTTTTTGTTGGAATCTGTTTTTATTAATTCTTTTCTAAAACATAAGTTACTTCAACTTCTGTGATTCTCTTTACGGTACCATCATTGGCTGTACGTGAATACTTATAATCAAATTCCATTTCTAAATCCGTGAATGTACTCAAACTTGCATCCTGAAATTCTGTATCTAAAGACGTTCTTGTACTGAGTGTATTTCCATCTATTTGGTAAGTGCCACCACCAGCAAAATCATTATATCTTGCTTCGATCATGATTGGTTCTGGAAGAGGGCTTTCTACGCTCAAGACTTGGTTGTAATCTCCAGCAGTAGTAAATGTATTATCTCCGTTGAATATTAATGTCATATCAATATCTGTCCCTATAAATGAACCAATTGAAGTATCTTCTTGGCCATTCGGTGAGGCTATTGTGGAGGAGTAAGAAATACTCTCTACAGATACCACTTTCCATTCGCCTTCCAGCTTTGCACTTGGATTCTCATTGTCGAATGTTTCGTCAGGATCACAACTGAAAGTGAGGACCAGCAGACTAAAGCATAAAAATTGAGCTATTCTTTTCATTATCTTCTTTTTATAGATACAAATTCAAAGTTCGCACCAATTTGATGTTTACTAAATGCATTCCACTGAAAATAAGGAAATTAGCCCCTTATTTGGTCAGTCTATGTCAAAATTGTAGTTTCGTATTTATATGAAGATCTTAAATCAGCCTTTTCACTTAATAGCATCTACTTTTTTTTTACTGTTCGCAAGCACCTTGTTATTGACTTGTGAGTCAAAATCAAACGTCAAGAATTATATCCATGTAGCCCATACGCGCATTTTTGACACAGTCAATCAAGTCATTGATCCTAGGATGGAAAAGATAAACTATGGGCAATTTGATATGGTATTATTAGGAGGCGATCTGTGTGAGGAGACTTCCAAAAGCTATGAGACTTTAGAGTATTTAGAAACCATTTTTGATCTTGATGCTCCCACGACGCTATGGGCCTTAGGTAATCATGACAATGCAAATTTAGCCTTTGTTGAAAAGGCAACTCAAAGGCCATATTTTTATTCGACACATCAAGATGGGATCACCTTTGTAGTTTTATATACTCAAGAAAAAGAAGATTGGATATGTACCATTACGGGTAAGCAGTTGGAGCTGCTTCAAAATATTACCGATACCATACAAGAAAGTTCTCATCTAGTAGTCATGACACATAAATTGATTTGGATAAAGGACCACCCGAATATGAAAGAGCATCAAGGAATCAAACCCTACGATTGGTCTTGCAATTATATGATTACACGCAACGGTTGGCAGACAGAGATTGCCCCTATGCTCCAAAAAGTAGAGAATAGAGGGATTGAAGTGATTGCTCTTGCTGGAGATATTGGCAATGCAGTTCAAGAATTTGAAGTAAAATCCGATGACGGGATAGATTATTTAGCTTCTGGTACTAATCCAGAAAAGAAAGGCATAAAGTTTTTACATTTCAAACACAACCTAGAAACTCGTGAACTGACATGGAGATTTGTGCCAGTCGAGCCTTTTATATCTGGCGATCAGTCTCTAGATTGGACTGAGACTAAGTAATTTCCACTTTTTGATAAGTAGATTACTAATTATACCAATGTTTCCATCGTTCTATCATAGTCAAAGGCGGACTTTATTTAATGGATTATCTGTACCTTTACACATTTTATTATAAAGATATATAAACCAAAGGGCACCTCTATTAACTGTCTCTTGACTTGAAAGCAGAATATAGTTAATAGAGGTGCTCCAAATACTATCCAGATTCAAAATCAAATAATGGCAGATAACAATTATCATCCAGAGCCCTATTGGTCAGAAGTAGCAAAGCGTGTAGACAGCAGGGGAGATAGCAATGTCATAGCAGGAGACGACGAGCCCTACTATCACTACAAAAGAGCTCGCTTTTTAGAATTATTGGCAAGTGTTGATTTTACAGATAAGAATGTCATGGAGCTAGGTCCTGGTCCAGGAGGTAACTTAAAGGAACTAAGCAAGACCAAAGCCAAAAGCTTGACCGGGGTAGATATATCCGCAGATATGATTGCTTTAGCCACTAAGAACCTCGCAGGTACCAAGGCCAAATTGGTAAAGACCGATGGCAAGACTATTCCATTTGATGATAAGCATTTTGATGTTTCTATCACTGCAACAGTTTTGCAGCATAATACAGATGAGGCAATGCTTTTCAATGTAATCAAAGAAGTATGCCGAGTAACCAATGAAAAGGTTGTCATCTTTGAAAGAATAGATGATCCTATTGCAGGAGATGAGCTATGCCTTGGTAGACCCGTGAAGTACTACGAGGATATCTTTGTAAAGAATGGTTTCAAATTAGTGGAAACAGAATTTATCAATATCCATACTTCTTGGATGATGAGCGGAGCCATTCGACGTGGACTTAATTCAAAGTCTCGCCAAGAAGGTGAGCCTTTAAATGGTCTTTCTCTAGGTTTGCAAAAAGTACTACTCCCTTTTACCAAGGTAATGGATAAAGTCATCACTTCTAAAAGAGATGTGGCTAAGCTAGAATTTGTAAGAGCTTAAGTAAAAATTATAAAACCTATATACCCATAAAAAAAAGGCTAGTCAACATTGACTAGCCTTTTTCTATGCTTAGCATATACGGAGCATTAGACATTGAATCTAAAGTGCATCACATCCCCATCTCCTACAACATATTCTTTTCCTTCGATGCCCATTTTTCCAGCTTCTTTCACAGCAGACTCAGAACCAAACTGTAAGTAGTCATCATATTTAATGACTTCCGCACGGATAAATCCTTTTTCAAAATCAGTATGTATTACACCAGCAGCTTGTGGCGCTTTCCATCCTTCTTGTATTGTCCAAGCACGCACCTCCTTTTCACCGGCGGTGAAGTAGGTGATCAGATTAAGTAGCTTATAAGTAGCTGTGATCAGTTTATTGACACCCGGTTCTTTGAGGCCCATTTCTGATAAGAACTCTAAACGTTCTTCAATACTATCTAACTCAACAATATCCGCTTCGATACCAGCACTAATATATATTACTTGTGCTCTTTCATCTTTTACTAAAGCTTCAAATGCTGTGGTATGGGCATTGCCATCTATTACAGCATCTTCATTTACATTACAAACGTATAAGATAGGTTTTGCCGTAAGGAGGTACATGTCCTCTAAGATGGCAAGAGCATCACCCTCAAGATCCAGTACTCGAGCAGGACGCCCATCATCCATGACCTCTTTGATCTGAGTCAAAACCTCGACACGCTTTACGTCATCTTTATTGCCACTCTTTGCTGCCTTCTTTGATTTGTCCAATCGTTTCTCTACAGTTTCTAGATCCTTAAGCAATAGCTCGGTATCGATTATTTCCTTGTCATTGACAGGATCTACCTTGTTTTCAACGTGGATTACATTATCATTATCAAAGCATCGGACCACATGTATGATAGCGTCTACTTCTCTAATATTGGCCAAAAACTGATTACCCAGTCCTTCACCCTGGCTAGCCCCTTTAATAAGACCAGCAATATCTACGATCTCGATGGTCGTAGGAAGTATCTTTTCTGGGTTGACAAAGTCAGAGAGCTTCTCTAATCGTTCATCTGGAACAGTGATTATACCTACATTCGGTTCCTTTGTGGCAAAAGGATAGTTCGCTGCCAATGCCTTGGCATTGGTTAGAGCGTTAAATAATGTTGATTTACCAACGTTAGGGAGGCCGACAATTCCTGCTTTAAGAGCCATGTTTTATATCTATTTTGTGTTCTTTTACGTAATTATTTTACCGCTTACCTAGTAAAGCGACGCAAATATAGCTTTAATACCATTTAGATTTGAAGATGTCGCATTTGATTTTGAATAGAATTTGTAAAGATCAAGGCAAAATACACAGATTCGGCTTACGCTATTTCGACTATTTTCAACCTTTAGCTTGGGATATCATACCAGAATTTACATGGCATTCCCGGGATTAAAAGGTATCAATTATTTTAGATTATGAATTATCTGGCTCATCTATTCTTATCCTGCGAAATTGATGAACACATCGTAGGAAACTTCATTGCTGACAGCATACGTCATCATGAGCTAGCAGGCTTTAGCCCTATGATACAGCAAGGGGTAGACCTGCACAAATCAATAGATACCTTTACAGATTCTCATCCAGTAGTTAAGCAAAGTACCAAGCGTCTACATGCCAATCATGGCAAATATAGCCCATTGATCGTGGATATCTGGTATGACCACCTCCTTGCTCGCAATTGGGATAAATATAGAAAAGAGAGCCTAAGATCCTTTGCAGATCGTATGTATGTCATGCTAGCCAATCATTTGGATATGATGCCAGGCAAGATGAAGCGCAATCTGCCAATAATGATAGAAGAAGATTGGTTATTGAGGTATTCTTCTGTAGAGGGCATGGCCTCTACTTTTGATAGGTTCAAGCACAGACTATCAAGGCCCGAATTATTAGCCGATGTAATTGAAAATTTGTTAAAATTGGATAAGGAACTAGACAGTGACTTTCAGGCTTTTTTTCCCGATTTGATGCAGCATATACACCTTAAGCACCATCATCATTGATGGGCTATCCTTCAAAGTGAAAACTTACTGTGAATGTTCGAGACAATACTTTCTCTAACACCGTAGACTCCAATAACCTATTATCGTAAATAAGAGAATTGCCTAAGCCTTGACTAATCTTAATCTCTGGAGAAAAGATAAAATAAGGGAAGAATATTTGCACGCCAACACCAAATTCACCAGAAAAGTCAGAGCTGGCTATCTTTACCAACTCATTGGCCTGACGGGTACGATTTTCATTGGCTACATCAAAATCATATTTCACACCAGCAATCACAAAAACCCTCACATCGTTAAATGGTGCTGACTTATACCGTATATGAAAGGGCATTTGCACGAGCACTTGCTCTAGGGTTCTGGTTCTAGGATTTTCACGAGTTGCAGTAGGAGTGTAGGATATTGTCTTTTCTGTAAAAGATAGAGTAGGCAAAAATCTAAAGTCAAAGTAATTACCGATTTTAAGATTACTTACAATCCCCAGGTTGAAACCCGGTCCTTTTACATCTTCTATGATACGGATACTATCATTGAGTATGAATTTGTCAGACTTAAATACTCTAAACGTACTGTTATTAGTACCTAGGGTAATTCCAAAATAGTAAGGCTTCGACTCAAATGAGAGGAAGTTATAGTTTCCTTTAGCTCTTTGGGCATCCACTTGCAGTGCTGCGCCAATGATGAGAAGTAAAAGAATTACTTTCTTGTATGATAGATTGAACAAATTCCAACAGTCAGTGCTGTACATGAAGATTTTTTATATCCCAAGGTGTCTAACACTTCGATGAAATTGTCACCATCCGGAAAAGCTTGCACAGACTCATATAAGTACTGATATGCTTTTGGATCTTTAGATGTCAATTTACCAATCCTTGGCAAAACGTTTTTAAAATAAAAATTGAATCCTTGCTTGAAAGGAAACATGGTTGGTTTAGAAAACTCCAAGACCACAAGTTGGCCTTCTGGCTTCAACACCCTCTTCATCTCTTGTAGACCCTGATGCAGGTTATCAAAGTTTCTTACCCCAAATGCAACGGTGATAGCGTCAAAGGTATTGTCATCAAAAGGTAGATTTTCAGATTCACCTTGTTGGAGACTAATAATATCTCCAAATCCAGCCTTATCTATCTTTTTTTGACCTACTTCCAACATTTTGGCCGAAATATCAAGTCCTACTATAGTAGGATCATTCAATTTTTTTGCCATTTCCAGAGCTACATCGCATGTACCCGTAGCAACATCCAATATTTTAGGCGACGGAATGTCTTTCAATAGCGTGATAGCCTTGCTTCTCCAACGCTTATCAATTCCTAAAGACAGCACTCGATTGAGCAAATCATAGTAGGGAGCTATATTGTCAAACATATTCTCTACTTGCTCTCGCTTCGTATCTACATCATTATATGGAGTAACTTTTTGATCCGCCAACTGGTATTGTATTTAAGTGCAAAACTAGTGATAATCTGCTATTATAAAAACGTATTCGCTCTTTTAAACAGGGACACAAGCCAATTGTTTAAGGATGCTTGGTTTCTGATTCAAATCCTATTTTCGGGAAGATAGCGCCTGTATTTGCTACATAGTGCTCAAATTGTGCACCTCCACGATGATTTCGCTCAGCATAAGGCACTCCACTAAATTTATATAATGCGAAGGTAAGCACCATAGGGCCCAGGATAGTCAATGGCATATAAGCATTAGGCATAGCGAGTATAGCAATTCCTACCCAGAGGAGGATCTCTCCCAGATAATTGGGGTGTCTAGAGTATTTATACAAGCCACTCATTAAGTAGGTGCCCTTATTTTCTGGTTTCTGTTTGAAAAAATACAATTGCCAATCGGCAACAGACTCCAGCACAAAGCCCAGTAGCCAAAATAAAGACCCAATAAATAAAAAATATTTATTTTCCACGAATACCAATTTTGCCGTTATTATCGGCATCCCAATCAAAAACATAAAGGCACCTTGTAGCATGAATACCTTGAAAAATGCGTGCACATAGTGCCTTTTACCCCAGCCAGCCTGCAGTTCTTTATATCTTTTGTCAGGCCCATGCTTCACAATACGGAAAAATAAAAATGAACTTAATCTAAGCGCCCAGATTGTCACAAAGATTTTAATTAAAATCTGTGCTGTACTGCCATTCCCATCCAAAAGAAAATACGCCAATAAGAGAAATCCAATAGGCCAGAATATGTCAATAACGCTATAATCATTCTTTATCAGCCCTATGACATATACTGTCGTCATCATTGACAATATTATAATCAAACTGAGTAAGAAAGGATTCTGTAGCATACTACTTAAATAGAAAACACATCAAATTGTTTTGCGATATGGATGCTTTCTAGACGTCACAGATAGGACGTTTTTTTCAAAGTGTTTGGACGGCTTGGCTTTATATTTGAATCATAGTAAATAACACGCATCCAAATTCTAGATTAAAATTCATAGCCTGTAAAACTTTGACTTTTTCTCATACTTTTCTCATAGATTTGGAGTGTTAGAGACCTTTAGCACCTGCTAAAGGTCTTCTTTTTTTTATGGATGTACGATCTCCACCTTACGCACAGCCAGTGTCCGTCCATCTTCAGCAACCAATGTCAATAAATATATACCACTAGGCAACAGTTCTGTATGTATGCTTGCTCTTCCACGCTTAGGAGCATCCACTTCTCTTACTCTTTTCCCAAATGAATCATGCAAAAATAAGGTAGTCGTACCTTCTACAGATTCCATATTAAGATCGATATACAATACCTCAGCCACTGGATTGGGCCATACACTTAGTTGTATATTGTCGTCATTATCTGTCGTAGATACATTGACCCCTTTTTCCATGAGCACCTCATTCGACTGTGTATTTTGCACAGAGAGTGCTATTTTCCGCACTACAGTTTTATAGCCATCAAGCCTATATTCTAGAGTGATCTCGCCTTCAGTAGGGTAGCCTCCTTTGTATGCGCCAAAGCCATTAGTGTATAGGGTATCGATCTTTTCTAAGATGCTGATTTGTACATTATTTAGCGTTTCCAATGTAGTTTTATCTTTAACGATCCCATCAAACCGACTGGCATATACTTCATCGACCTCCCATACGACCAAGCCCAGATCTCTATCTCCTCCTATCACTTTTCCACTAGGTATAAAAGGACAGGCCGACCATAGACCTCCAGAGCTAGGATTTTCATCCGTTACTGTATCGTAGTATCCCACCTCTACCGGGTTGCTCGGATCTACTATATCATAAACCCGCAGTCCTTCACGGTTATGCGCGAGATAGGCAAAATCACCCCGCACATATGGGTTGTGCACAAAGGCCTCCGGATTGGATGTGAACGTGCTGACATCTATCACGTTTTCTAGATTACGAATGTCAAAGATTCTACCATCAAAACCATTTCTCTCATCAGCAACCAACAAGTAATTGTTGTCATCAGTCGTCCATCCACTATGCGTAGCTCCACCCGGATCCGAAATAGTTGCTAAGACAACTGGATTTGTTTTGTCAGAGATATCGACTACTTCAATGACACTAGCATATATCTGAAATGTATACATTCGATCGCCGCGCACATGCACATCGTGTATATAATCTTTAGGATTATGAAGTCCGATCTCCACAGGCTGCATCGGATCAGACACATCTATGATATGTACACCTCCAGTAGAGTCCGTACCAGATACGTAGAGGTACGGCTCATCAGGATTAAAAATGTCTTTTTGCAATATATGTCCACGCGTAAAAGTGCTGTCAAAAGTAGTAAGCAACGAAGCGGTATCAGGAAGACCTCCCAAGCTCAGTACTTGCAATCCCTGATTTTCACCATTCCCCTCAGTAGTGATATATGCGTGATCCTTGATGACCATTATCTCTCGCCAATTGGACGAGGGTCCTTTTACAAAACCGAGCTCCTTATTGTCCCCCTCTTCTAGCGGGTATATCGCAGTCCCAGAGGCAGAGCCTACCAGTCCGTACTCAACACCCAGATCATTCACATACACCCACGAACCGCTGTAGGAAGTACTCCCTCGATCCATCGATTTTATCTTTCTCACATGGAGCGCATCTTGACTCCATAGAGCGCAAGACAGCATCATCACCATCATTACCAAATTATTCCGCATCATGATTTCTATATTGTATGAACATAGTTACAACAATTTGCACAAAGTTACTTGCCATCTATCAGACATATCCCTAAGTGCTCCGTATTTTTCATTAAGATAATTTGGGCGAGACCCCATCATTTCGCTGAAGGCGAAATGATGGGGTCGGGCTCCTCCAGGCTCGTTATTCA
>CALJVI010000237.1 GCA_937974575.1 uncultured Saprospiraceae bacterium
AAAGATTGGAAAAGCTAAGCGTACTGTTGAAAAAGCGAAAGCTGCCGAAGCGAAAGCAAAAGCTGCTAAAACTAAGTACGTAGCTCCAGACTCTAAATCAAACAAATCTACTAAAGCAAAAGCGCCAGTTGCAAAAGCACCGGCTCCTAAAGTAGAAAGTGTAGCTGCAGAGAAAGTAGTAGCTGCAACACCCACTGCAAAAGCAGAGGAAGAGTAATTTTTCGTAATTCTAAAAAAAAATTAAAATGGCATCAAGAGATGATATAAAATTCTTAAGCAATCCTAAGATTGGTCAAAAGAAAAAGAAATACTGTAGATTTAGAAAGTTTGGAATCAAGCATATTGATTATAAAGACGCAGACTTCCTTATCCAATTTATTAACGAACAAGGAAAAATTTTACCTAGAAGAATTAGTGGTAACTCATTGAAGTACCAAAGAAAGGTAGCTGTTGCAATCAAGCGTGCTAGACACTTAGCCTTCTTGCCTTACGTTACAGATTTACTTAAATAAAATTTCATTCTTCTTTAAATTCATCAATCATGGATATTATATTATTACAAAATTTAGATAAGGTTGGAGAGAAGTATGACGTTGTAACCGTTAAGAACGGATACGGTAGAAACTATCTCATCCCTCAAGGTTTAGCATTGATTGCTAACGATACAAATACACGTAGACTAGAAGACTTGCGCAGAAGACAAGCTGCCAAAGAATCTAAAATGGTGGGCGTTTATCAGCAAATGGCTTCAGATCTTAAAGGCAAGTCGCTTAAGATTGTTGCTAAAGCAGGTACTAGCGGAAAGATTTTCGGTTCTGTTACCAGCATCCAAATTTCACAAGCGATCAAAGAACAATTCGATATGGAAGTTTCCCGTAAGAAAATTGAACTGAAGAAAGAAGTGAAGGAGCTAGGCAATTACCAAGCTACACTTACACTGCATGCAGATGTAGTTACGGAGTTAGACTTCGAGGTGATCACAGGATAATCTTACACTACCTATATGGTAGTCCTTAATCTATAATAAAATAGAGAATGCACGGATATGTGTATTCTCTATTTTTTTTTGGGATCATCACCACTCGCTGCCGCGAGGGTGTCGGGTCATCCGCTATATCCCACCTTTCGCTGCGCTACAGGTGGGATGCCGCTCCTACCCCTTGCTTCTAACGCGCTCCGCCCCGACGTTCCGTTTCACTTCAGTCGGGACAAGCTTTGTCGAGCTTAGTCACCTGCGGTGAGTCGCAACCTTAGTATGGTGAACGAGAAAAACAATAACTACACCCAAAGTGTTGTTTCTGACTAGATAATTGACACTTTCAATCAGGCGTAAAATTTGCACTTATAATCTTACAGACTCAAACTGTAATGTCTTGATAAACCGATGGGATTATGAAAAATTTAAAAAAAAGAATAGAGCATTTCTATGATTTGACCATGGATATATTATTTCCTATCCGCAATTGTGATAAGCATTATACCACTGTAGATGGAGATTTCATATCTCCCGAATTGTTGTCTATTCTCAATCACAGCATTGTGAAGTGTGACGTACAAAATGATGATTTAGCTGGGAAGTTTATGAAATTCATGCCTGAGCTAAAATTGGCCCTTACCAAAGATGTGGAAGCAATATTTGAAGGTGATCCAGCAGCAAGTAGCCATGACGAAATCATTTTAGCCTATCCAGGCTTCACCGCCGTATCTGCATATAGGATTGCACATTTTCTACAAAAACTAGGCGTTTCATTAGTACCGCGTATGATCACAGAATATGCGCACAGCATGACGGGAATAGATATACATCCATCAGCTGTGATCGGAGAATCTCTTTGTATAGATCATGGAACAGGTGTGGTGATCGGAGAGACGACCATCATCGGAAACCATGTTAAAATTTACCAAGGAGTTACGCTAGGTGCATTAAGCATTCCTCGTCGAGACACTGCGGGAAAGAGGCATCCTACTATTGAAGATCATGTAGTCATATATGCGCAAGCGATCATATTGGGTGGAGATACAGTTATAGGGGCACACTCCGTCATCGGAGGTAATGTTTGGATCACTGAAAGTGTTGATCCGCATTCAAAAATATACTACCACGAAAGACAGACCAAAATCAAAGCCTAAATGAGTATAGAAAATCTGATCGGCAACACGCCACTCGTCGAGCTTAAAAAGCTAAATCCAAATCCCAAGGTGACAATATTGGCTAAACTAGAAGGTCAAAATCCTGGAGGAAGTGTCAAGGATAGAGCTGCACTTTATATGATAAAAACTGCACTAGCAGATAAAGTGATAAAACCTGGTGATACTTTAGTCGAAGCAACTAGCGGCAACACTGGCATCGCACTCTCTATGATAGCAGGTGCCTTTGGGCTCAAGATAAAATTGGTGATGCCAGCATCTGCTACTCCGGAGCGAGTCAAAACTATGCGCGCATACGGGGCAGAAGTGATCCTTACACCTGCAGAAAAAACCATCGAATTTTCAAGAGATCATGCCAGAGAACTTTCGGAAACCAAGGGGTATGTGATTTTAGATCAATTCAATAATCCCAACAATAGCAAAGCGCATATAGAAACAACTGGCCCAGAAATATGGAAGGATACCAAGGGAGAAGTTACTCACTTTGTATCTGCTATGGGGACTACTGGTACCATCACCGGCACATCCACGTTTCTAAAATCAAAAAATGAAAAGATACAAATCATCGGCGCCCAACCAGAAACAGGATCGCGGATACCAGGAATTAGAAAATGGTCTAAAGAATTTCTGCCCGGTATTTATCAACCCGATCGCGTAGATGAAATCATCTATGTCAATACCAACCAAGCTAAAGATACTGCTCGCCGCCTAGCGGGGCAAGAAGGCATCATGGGCGGAATGAGTACAGGAGGCGCCTGTTATATAGCCATACAAATTGCACAACAAATAGAACACGGCACTATAGTTTTTATCGCTTGCGACAGAGGAGATAGGTATTTAAGTTCAGACTTATATATTTGAGACGAGTACATCATGAAATAGCACCCTATAGTGTTAGGTCAACCGCATAGTTTGTAGATAGCCAGTATCAATTATTCTCAGCACGTATCCCGCCTATATTATTGTAATAAACCCTTGGAGGAAGAGCCGATCTATTTTCTTTATAACTTTTTTGAAAAGATCTAATCAGTCATTTTTGCACTAAAAATCATCTTTTTATTCAAATAGAGTCAATCTGTTGACTCTATTTGAATAAAATTGTACTTTTAAGCTCACTCAACTGATCTTAAATGTCATTATTTGAAATTACAGAGCAAGAAGTAATAGAACGGATTAAATTTGAAAACCCCTGGTGGATAACTAAAAAGATAGACAGATTCTATGATTCAATGAAAAGAAGGCTCTATTTTTCGGTTTTCTACCCTCTAGTCTCTAGATCGAAGGTAAAAAGAGCTGTGGTTTTGATGGGGCCGAGGAGAGTTGGCAAAACGGTAATGATTTTTCATACGATACAAATGCTAATTGAGAATGGAGTAGACCCAAAAAAGATATTTTATTTGTCTTTAGAAACGCCTGTTTTTAATGGCATTGGAATAGAAAAATTGTTTAACTATTGCAAAAAGGCAGTAAGCTTAGAAGAAGATTCAGAGGATTTCTATGTTTTTTTTGATGAAGTACAGTATCTAAAAGAATGGGAAGTCCACTTGAAATCATTAGTGGATTCTTATCATCGATCAAAATTTATAGTTTCAGGCTCTGCAGCCGCCGCTCTTAAGTTGAAGAGTGTAGAATCAGGCGCAGGTAGGTTTACTGATTTTACTTTGCCTCCATTGACTTTTCATGAGTATATTCATTTAAAAGAGCTTGATGGTTTAATGATAGCCAGTGAAAAGACATGGCATAAATCAACATTTACAGTTTATAAGACGATTAATATTGATGTTTTAAATGCTCATTTCATAGACTATATAAACTATGGAGGTTATCCCGAAGTTTCCTTGTCTAAAGAAATTCAAGCTGATCCTGGGAGGTATATAAAGAGTGATATTGTTGACAAAGTGCTACTTAGAGATTTGCCTAGCTTATATGGTATCCAAGACGTGCAGGAATTAAATTCTTTGTTCACTACTATTGCTTTTAACACTGGAAATGAGTTTTCGTATGACAGTTTAGCAGTAAGCTCAGGAGTATCCAAAAATACAATTAAAAGATACATTCATTATTTAGAAGCAGCATTTTTAATTAAGGTGGTTAATAGAATTGATAAAAGTGGAAAAAAGTTCAAAAGAGCAAATTTTTTCAAAATCTATTTGACTAACCCGTCATTGCGCAGTGCGCTTTTTTCTCCAATAAATAATAATTCTTCAGTTATAGGAAATATGGTGGAGACGGCTATTTATTCACAGTGGTTTCATAGATACTGGCATACTCCATTTTATTCAAGATGGAAAGATGGAGAGGTCGATATTGTAGGTTTAACTAATGACAAATTGAAGCCTGCATGGGCAGTAGAAATTAAATGGTCAAACCGTTATGTTGAAAAGCCTAGCGAACTGAGTAGTTTGTCTAAATTTTTAACAGCTAATAATCTTGATAGAGCCATAATTACTACCATTGATATTTCTAAGCAACTTGAATTTGGAAACTTCATTTACGACTATATGCCTTCAGCATTGTACTGCTATACTATAGGTAGAAGAACATTAGATAAAACGAATAGAAAGTAAAGTGCACACATTAGACTTTTCATAAACATGCTCATATTTACATTTGACATAGCCAAGAGCTAATTAGACTTTGCACGTATCCATTTTTTCAAATACACGATCTGCCCTAGATGATAATGACTGTGCTCAATAGTACCTTGGATATTACGATAGTAGCTGCCATATTTTTCATCTCCAAAACTAGTCTCCCAAATATCATTAGGTAATGATTCGACCTTTGCAGCAAAATCCTCAACGATGGTCCACATCTCTGCCAATAGAGCTTGCCATTCTTCTTCACTTTGCGGAGGTGGATACTCAAAACTCTCCTTGTCCGAGGCCACGAGGGCACCTCCATTCAGCACTGGCATTTGGACGCGCATATAGTATAGCGTATGGTTTACCAACATAGCTATATTGTTAAACCCTTCCATCGTCTGCGTCGCCTCTTCGTATGTGACATCTTGTAAGTGCTGCTTATAAGTTGCCGCAGTCCAGTTCTTTCCAAAGTACAGTGTCCGTAATTGTTTTGCGATTTGTGCTGACCAATTCATGAATTTCTTTTTCTGTAAATATAATAATGCGTTTTACATCGCAGGCCAGATTGAATTTTGTTACTAGCATTAGTTAGCCACGACACTAGTCTCAAACAGGGTGTTAGAATAATAAATTTGTCAGAAAACAAAGAAGAGAAGTATTTTTTCTTATCTTAGTGTACAACTAAAAACATATACTATGAAGTCAACTTTTTTTAAAACCGTAATTTCTTTTCTTTTCTTTTCTTTTCTTAAATTCTTCATATTCACAGTTTATTGAAGTGCTCAATAGTTTAGAAGCTGCAAATCTAGATTACAGTAATACTTTTGTTGAGAATCTAATTGGGAGCAAGCACACTAAGAGTTTCAAGTTTATAAAGATAAATGATATTCTAGAAAATCAAAATAATGGTAAGCTATTATTTTCTATCTCTGATGGTTCATTTCCAAAACAAAGCTTGAATGCAGTAGATGTAGATTTTCAGAATGAAAATAGCTATACGTGGTCAGGTACTAATCATCGAGATCCTTTTACCGCGACAATTATTAAAGATAAGAATGGCTTTTCTGGAAGTATTTACCATTATAAGCTTAAGGACCTTTACAGAATATTTCCTGTCACCACTACTGTATCTGCTCTCATAAAGATGGATAAAACTCACGGTATAAAGCCTTGCGGAACCTTGCCATATGACCCTACTACACCTACAGAAACAGCAAGTGTAGTGGGCTGTGATACGGAATGTACAGGACATGTTGATATACTATTTCTACTAAGACCAGATATGCAGGAATGGATAGTTCAAGAGAATTTTACAGCATCTTATCTAGGTGTTTTAATAGCTGAGTTAAATCTGGCTTTCGCAAATAGTAATATTTTACACACAGTAGGTTTTAACTGGGTTGAATTTGACTGGGAATGGGATGCCTCAGATGCTTCTGTCCCAGATATATGCGATGAAGAGATTATAGCGTTGTCACAAAGCTCAGAGGCACAATCTCTTAGGGATCAATATAATGCTGATATAGTAGTAATGCTTAGAGCTGATGAACCTTGGAGTGGGACACTCTCTGCAGGTTGCACCACTGAAGATGCTTTAAACTTAAATCCACTTGGAGATGGAGCATATATAATCTTGGAATCTCAAGTATCCCTAAAACAATCACTGTTTTCGCATGAGATAGGTCATGTTTTTGGTGCTAGGCATAAGTATGTTCCAGTCTCAGGCCAAGATCCGTTATTATTTTGTTCTTATCCTCATGAGCTAAAATTTTTTGGGCCAGATCCTAGTGGGAATGGGACATCTACCTTCATTGAGAGTCTTAAAACGATTATGTTTGGAGAGCCTGGAGGTAATTTTTTGCATTTTTCTGACCCTGAAATTTTTCACCTTTCTGAACGAACAGGAAAATTTATGGATACTACTAATGCAGGTATTATTGTACCCGCCTATAATAATGCTGGCCAGATTAGAGGTGCTGGATGTATTGTTGCCGATTTTAGAGAATCGCCTAATATTAATGGATCTATTTCAGTGACAGAAGAAGACTGTTTACTTAATCTCAGTGCTAACATACAGCCTTTCAATACGGATTACGAGTATAGTTGGTATTGGAGTCTTGACGGATTGTTTACAAATGAATATCCTGGCATTTCATTGGGAACAGGAGCAGATATATCAGTTGAAGAACCACCAGTTAATCAATGTGATAGCTACTTTTTGCAAATGGTAATCCTGTTGGATGGTGAAATTGTATTAAACGAGCAAATTTTACAACAAGGAGGAATTTGTACTGAAAATACTCAAGATTGTAGCGAAGATCAAGTTGTAGAAAAATTATCGGGAGATATTCAAGTAATTTCAAATATTATTGAAGTAGAAAGTTTATATAATATTAAACATGGGCAAGAAATAGATTATGCAATCGATTTATTAGGAAGAGTGATTTTGATCAACTCTGAGAAATATAGCATCTTTGAAATTCATGAACAAATTAGTAGAACTCATAAAGGTGTTTATTTTTTGATCGGAAAGGATAAAAATAATAATAGAATTGCTTTCAAACACATAGCGCTATAACATCCAAAATCCATATAATGAGACCAATATTGTGCATTTTTTTTATATGTATTCCAGCATTGATATTCTGCCAAGAATATGGAGGAACCAATGCAACTTGGATTTATGATTTTATGGCCGGTGCTAATGGGGTGACAGAGGTAAGGTCTACAGGAGATACTATAGTGGGAGATCGACTTATAAGAGTGTACAAGAAGACAACCTTTTACCTTGATGAATATAATGAAGTTTTGTCGCTAGAGCGAAATCCAGTTTACATTCATTCAAAAGAAGGAGTGGTAGAATTTTCAACAGACCTAATTAATTTTGACACCTTGTACAATTTCCAATTAGCAATTGGAGATTCTTGGTCTATACCAGAGCGCAATAGCATCACGGGAGAAGTCACAGGAGAAGTTTTTGATAGAATAATCGTGGACACTTTTACGCTCAATATTGGCGAAGGCAGTGTGTTTTGTCAAGAGACGATATCAGTAGGTGGAACTGTAGTCGATACAATTT
Source organism: uncultured Saprospiraceae bacterium (assembly GCA_937974575.1). Lineage (GTDB taxonomy): Bacteria > Bacteroidota > Bacteroidia > Chitinophagales > Saprospiraceae > JALZVN01. The sequence goes on from CALJVI010000237.1 coordinate 7,813, forward strand.
TTCAAGATTTTGGATCACGATATTCTTATATCTTACCATTTGAAAACTTCTTACAATATGGAGAAGCA
>CALJVI010000238.1 GCA_937974575.1 uncultured Saprospiraceae bacterium
CTACGTTTACGTTCAACATCCAATAAGCGTTTTAAGGCTTCTAATTCTGCCAATAAAGTCTCATTTGATTTTGTCTCTTCTTTCATTAAGTGATTTGTAGCCGCCTTTTTATCTTGCTCTAAGATATGTGTTTCTGATGCCTTATGCTTTAATAGCCACTCTTTTACCGTCATCTTACCTCCTATACCATAATGGCGTCTTGCATCGGTAGCACTTCGCTGACCGCTAAGTACTTCTTGTATTACTTTTTGTTTGAATGCTGATGTGTAATATTTTGAATCTTGGTTTGTCACAAGTTGTTACTTTTTTGTGTCAACCTTTTTCAGGAGTAGACCAGGAGTCGGGCAAGCCAGCGTGCGCAAGGAGTCGGGCAAGCCAGCGGGGAAGGCCCCAAATAAACTTTATCCATTGTAAAATGAGCGCTTCAAAATTTGATAACAAAGTGTCTTATTTCACGTTTGTAGTTATATCTTGCGCCTTGCTGGATCGGACTATAAAACAAAGCATTGATAATCAGCTGTTTTTGAGGACTAGATCATAGCAAAAGAAAGGTGCTAAAAGCGTTTTATGAGTAATATTTCATTTCCTTATCCATCTTGGTATATCATTTTGTGTGTGCTACTCGGTATCGCATATGCCGTTTTATTGTACACTCGTTCGGGTACTTTCAAAGAGCAAACTTGGTTGTATTGGGTATTGGGAATTGCACGTGCTGCTCTAGTAAGTATGCTTGCCATGCTGCTCTTGTCACCTCAAATAAAATCACTACTCACCGAAACAAAGAAGCCAATCATCGTATTGGCTCAAGACAATTCAGAATCGGTGCAATCCAATATGTCAGAGGAAGAAAAGACAGCTTTTGAGCGCGATTACAAGCAACTGCAAACTGACCTAGAGCAAGACTATGAGGTGAAGACCTACTCCTTTGGGAATGAGGTGAGAGAAAATATGGATTTTACCTACACGGATAAGGTCAGCAATATATCGCAAATGCTCAACACGGTCTATGATCAATATAGCAATCAAAACTTGGGGGCTATGATCTTGGCGACGGACGGGATATACAATGAAGGAAGTAACCCAATCTATGCAGGGACCAAACTTGCAGCTCCAATATATACAGTTGCTCTTGGAGATACTACTCCTCAGAAAGATGTATTTGTCAAGCGTGTTTTTCACAATAAGATATCCTACTTGGGAGACAAATTTAGTATCCAAGTAGATATAGCTGCTCAAAATTGTGCAGGTGCAAATACCGCTCTTGTCGTAAAGAAAGTAGGTGGTGGCAAAGCGCAAACATTCCCTATCAAAATAGATAAAAACAACTACTTTACGACTAAGGAAATCATTCTTGATGCAGATGTAGCTGGGGTACAACGTTTTCTCGTATCGGTCAACAAAGTGGAGGGAGAAGTAAGCTCTGCCAATAACAACAAAGAAATATTTATTGATATACTAGATGCTAGACAGAAGATACTAATCCTTGCCGACTCCCCTCACCCTGATCTTTCGGCCATCAAGTCATCGATGGAAAAAAACAAAAACTATGAGGTAGAAGTCAAGTATGCATCAAGCAGCACGATCAATATACCTGCATATGATTTTGTCATTATGCATCAGTTGCCATCGATCAAGTATCCCGCAAACACTATACTCTCTGCTATAAAAAACAACAAGAAGCCGGTGCTCTATATCGTTGGCTCACAGACCGATATACCGAAGCTCAACAGTAGCCAAAACATGGTACAGATCAGTGGCAACACCACTAATACCAATAATGTACAAGCCACAATAGCGCAAAATTTTAGTCTCTACAAAGTAGATCCAATGATCGAAAGTGCATTGCCAAAGTTCTCTCCTGTGGTTGCCCCATTTGGAGAATTTACGGAGGGAGCCAATACTTCTGTACTTGCTTATCAGCGTATAGGCAAGGTCGATACAAAGTATCCTTTGATTGTATTTGGTGAAACCAATGGTGCCAAATCTGGACTCATTGCTGCGGAAAATATTTGGAAGTGGAAGTTGTTTGACTACTTAGAAAATAAGAACCACGACATCTTTGAGGAGTTGCTTAGTAAATGTATCCAGTACCTGAGCCTCAAAGAGGACAAGAGAAAATTTAGAGTGAGTCTAGACAAAAATATCTTTAAAGAAAATGAGCAGTTGATCTTTGATGCCGAGCTCTACAATCAGAGTTATGAGCTGATCAATGAACCAGATGCGGGTATGAGTATCAAAGATGAGTCAGGTAAGGAATACAACTTTACTTTTGACAAAGTTGGCAATGCCTACCGTCTCAATGCAGGCCTACTAAACATAGGCAACTATACATACAAAGCTACCACCTTCAGCAATGGAGAGGCGCTGACCTATAACGGCCAGTTTAGCATACGTCCTATCCAATTGGAATTATTTGAGACTACTGCGGATCATACTTTGCTCAAACTATTGAGCGATAAATACGGTGGATCCATGGTCACTCCTAGTAATATCACTTCATTGAGCACAAGCATCAAAAACAAGGGCAACGTTAAGCCTGTCATCTATGAAAGTACCAAGACACGATCCATTATCAACCTTCGTTGGATCCTATTTATATTGCTTGGAATACTTACTTTAGAATGGTTCTTGCGCCGCTATTTCGGAAATTATTAATTGTAGTTTTTTTATTTGGGCGAGTCCCTTTTACTTCGCCGAAGAGGCTTCGTGATAGGGTCGGGCTTCTCCGGGCTCACTACTCGTTCGATACTGAGCTCCGTACCTCCGCTCAGCATTGATCGCAAAAGGCGATCACCCTACGCATCCCTCTCGCGGGGATCGTCCCGTCACTAAGCTTTATGGCAGCTTAAAACTGATATACCCAGTGGGGGTATACTCATTTCTACAAATTGCTCTTGATTTTGCCACGAACCAGTAATGGATTTAAGTATACTGTCTTTGAGTGTAGCTCCACTTCCGCCATACTTCTTAGCATCACTATTTAGCACTTCTTGATAAGTACCACTCACGGGTACACCCACTTTGTAATTTTCTTTATAGTTGGGTGTAAAATTACAGATTACGACCAAGGGCTGTAAATCTTCATCTTTAGCATGTCGAGTATAAATAATAATACTATCCTCAGCATGATGCTCAGATATCCACTCAAAGCCTTCCTTAGTAAACTGCTGTTGATGCATTTGCGGATTAGATGTATAGAGCTGATTAAGATCCTTGATGAGCGCCTTCACTCCTTTATGCGGTTCATGTTGCAGCAACCACCAATCAAGACCTCTTTCTATATTCCATTCGCTCGTTTGCCCAAACTCTGAGCCCATGAACAGTAATTTTGTACCTGGATGTGTAAACATATATCCATACATCAATCTTAGATTGGCAAACCTTTGCCAATCATCTCCAGGCATACGATCTATGAGCGCGCCTTTGCCATGTACTACTTCATCATGTGATAATGGAAGCATAAAGTTTTCGGTAAACGCATAAATCAAACTGAAGGTAATCTCATTCTGATGAAACTTACGATGTACAGGATCTTTTGAAAGGTAATTGAGCGTATCGTGCATCCAACCCATCATCCACTTTTGGCCAAATCCTAAACCACCATCATGTACAGGCCTAGAAACTCCTAAGTACGCTGTAGACTCCTCCGCAACTGTGAAAGTATCTGGATACTCTCCATAAACTGCAGTATTAAACTCCTGAAGCAAGGATATAGCATCGAGATTCATATTACCACCATGAATATTTGGAATCCACTCGCCTTCATTTCGTGAATAATCCAGATAAAGCATAGATGCTACCGCATCTACTCTCAATCCATCAATATGAAACTTATCCAACCAGAATAAAGCATTAGAAATCAGAAATGATCTTACTTCATTGCGACCGTAGTTGGGGATTGCACTTTTCCAATCTGGGTGAAAGCCCATTTTAGGATCAGGATGCTCATACAAGTGGGTTCCATCAAATACGGCAAGACCATGCGCATCTGTCGGAAAGTGCGAAGGTACCCAATCAATAAGTACCCCGATACCTGCTTCATGAAAAGCATCTATGAGATACATAAAGTCCTCTGGTTCGCCAAAGCGAGAAGAAGGCGCAAAATAACCAGTGATCTGATAGCCCCATGATGGGAAATATGGATGCTCCATGACGGGCATGAATTCTACGTGGGTAAAACCGAGATCCACGACATAGTCTACGAGTTCTTTTGCCAATTCACGATATGATAATGATTCGGTAGCATTTTTCTTTTTTCGCCATGAGCCGAGATGTACCTCATACACTGACATGGGTGCTTCATGATGATTGTGCTTTGCCCGTGAGGACATCCATCCATCATCTTTCCAAGAATAATCATGATTCCAGACTATAGAAGCAGTCTTTGGAGGCATTTCACAGAAAAATGCATAAGGATCTGCTTTCTCCAAAAATACATCTTGCTTTGTCTCAATGGAGTACTTATAGATAGTACCTGGCTTCAACAAAGGAAGGAATCCTTCCCAAATACCTGACTCATCCCATCTGGCGAATAAACTATGGGTATGCTTGTTCCAATGGTTGAAATCTCCAATAACATTGACTTGCTTTGCATTCGGTGCCCAGACTGCGAAGTAAACGCCCTCTACCCCATCTACTGAGGTAATATGACTACCTAATTTCTCGTATAGTCTAAAATGCTTTCCAGCCTTAAATAAGTTGATATCAAATTCACTAAAGAGTGAATGACCAATAGTATTCGTATTATGTAGCTCTTGTGTTGACAAAGATTTTATTTTTTTGGAAATGAACTATTGAAGCAAAGACGCGATTTTGTTTTTCATCAAATCGAATTCTTCCTCATCAAATAATCTGGTTAAGAAAACGATCTTGCCTGTTTGATCAATGACTACATTACGTGTAACGCCTGCACCTTTTGCTGCAAAATAATGAAAAATGGATTTATTACTGTCAACTGCAATTGGGTAGGTCACTTGCATTTTCTCTATAAACGGAGCGATCTTACTAGTATCTTCATCAATATCTACTCCAATTAGAATAAAGTCATCTTCTTTATTCGGGATCCATACCTCATTTTCTAAATGTGGCATTTCCTTGCGGCAAACACTACACCAACTGGCAGTAAATTGCAATACCACAACTTTACCTTTTAAATCTGATAGAGTAATCTCACCTTCACCCAATAGATCTAGAGTCAAATTATCTACTTGATCCCCCACCTGAACTAAAAAACCTCTATTCACTTCGTTTGCCTGTGCATTTAGTACAGAACAGAAACATGTCGTTACAATAAATATTACTACTCTTAATGAAATCATAGTTCATAAATTTTGATGTACCTCAATTTAGCAAATACAGGAGATTTTGTAGCATTTGCGAATAAGAAATCACAACAGAGGGCATAAAAAAAGGACAACATCGCTGTTGTCCTTTATTTTGGTTTTTACTTTACCACAAAAGAATAAGAATATCTTATTTAATTTTCTTTTGCTTACTAACAAGCTCTGACCATCTTCCAGAACTTGCCAACTTTGCTTGCTCCGCCCAAGTGTTTATGTAAGGAACCTTTCCTTCAAAACCTGCTTTGGCAAGAACAGAATTCAATTTCGAAATTTTTGCACTTGCAATTTTCTCAAAATTCTTATATCCAGCTTTCTTAAGCGCTTTTTCAATTTTGCTAGAAACACCTTGGATAAACCTAAGGTCATCTACGCCGTTTTTAGCATTTCCTGAACCAGCTTGTAAAACCTTAACTACTTTTTTTTTACAGTAGTCCTACGTCTAGACATAGAAGGACGCTTTGCTGCAGTGCGCTTAGCAGTAGTCTTACGCTTTGCTGTAGTTTTAGTCTTTGCACCTACTTTCTTTGCAGTTGCTCTTCCTGTCGCCCTTTTAGCAGTAGCCTTCTTTGCAGTAGTCTTACGCTTTGCTGTTGCTTTCTTTGCAGTAGCCTTCTTTGCAGTAGTCTTCTTTGCAGTAGTCTTCTTTGCAGTAGTCTTACGCTTTGCTGTTGCCTTCTTAGCAGTTGCTTTCTTAGCAGTAGTCTTACGCTTTGCTGTTGCTTTTTTCGCTGTCGCTTTTTTCGCAGTTGCCTTTTTAGCAGTAGCTTTTTTCTTAGCTGGTGCTTTCTTGGCAGATGATTTAGCCATTTTTAAAAATTTTAGTTGTAAAAAACTTAATGTTATAAATAATTAATAAAGAATTGAGAAAAGAGAAAAGATCCATTAACCTCAATTCCATATCATAAAGTTTATCTTGATTGTTAATTTGGAAATACACATTGCCTTATGTTTGAGGTTCATTTTTCGAAGGTCCTTAAAATCGAAATTCCATAAAACTTTATGCAAAGTTACAAATTAAAAATATAACTACTTTGTATTTCAAATAATTTTATGCTCTTATGCATAAACAAAAGTCTTAATGGAAATAAATAACGGCGTTTTTATTATTATGTTATGCTTTTTCAACTAAAAATATCAGGCATCAAAAAAAAAATGAGTTGTGATATTTGAATATCACAACTCATTCGTTAAAAAGAATTCATATTAAAAAACTCAATGCGTTTTTATCTATGGATTTGAATATATCCAGAGTAAACTTTTCCTAAGCCATCATCGAAAACATAGAAGTATGTTCCATCAGGTAAGTGTAAGTTTTCCCATGTTCCTCTCCAATCATTTTGGTAATCCTTAGAGAATAAAACTTGGTTACCCCATCTATTAAATACTGACAATTCATGATCAGGGAATTCTTCTATACCTTTGATAACCCAAGTATCATTAATTCCATCTCCATTAGGAGAAAAACCTGTAAAGAAGATAGCCTCCTCGCACATTACATACACCTGAACAAGTGCAGTATCGCAACCGAATTCATTACATACTACATAAGTAAATTCGTCTGGAACACCTGAATCACAGTAGTCTTCATTAGGAATGTATGACAATGACATATCAGGGTTGATAGTTACAATACCATTCATTGGACCTTCAGAAACATAGAGTGTATCTATACCACCTGGGATAGAATCATTGATCATTACATTAATAGTAGTACCTGTATTGACAGCAGTACTATCAACATCTGTAACTGCAACTGGACCCATACTTGTCTCTGGCAATACCTCAACTATTATATAGGTAGTATCACAAATATTCAGATCATCACAAACTACAATACAAGCAGTATCAGTTCCTATATCTACTCCAGTATAATTTACACAGTAAGAATTGGAGGCAATGTCAAATATGACAAACTCTCCTGAAGCTTCTTGACAGAAGTTATCAATAGAAGTCGGAACACCTGCCAATTCATCCAAGTCAATACATACAGAATCTACTTCCAATTGAAGTATTGTATTATAAATCGTATCTGGAGTAATACATGCAATCATCAGTTGAACAGTGTCAAGACAACTCAAGCTTGTATCATTAACTACCAGTTCGTATTCACCCGGCATCATACTAATAGATGAACCATTCGAACAAGAATCTATGATTCCATTATAAACTATTCCGTCCAGCTCAAATATGTAGTTATTTATGTTTGCATAAGGAATGCTTAGACAAACATCTTGTGCATTATTACAGTCGTTAGTTGTTATCAATATTGTATCACTAGTAAATACTGGAGCACAAGTTGGAATCACTTCAAGCAGTAAAACAAATTGTGAACAACTATCTGCAGTACAAACCTCAATGCATGCCTCATCATTAGCTCCAACCTGAAGCCCAATGATAGTAATACATCCCGTATTGGCATCAACAACAACAGAAGCCTCTGTTCCTGCAGATGTTGGGCAATTATTGAACACAGCAGTTATAGGATCAGAAATTCCTAAATCTGTTGGACATACTGTCAGGGTATCGTTCAACTCAATCACATATGGAATAGTATCTATTGAAATAGGTGTACATGTAACTGTTACGTTGTATTGATAGATCGGACATCCTGAAGTATGAGTTAATCTTACATCATGATTTCCTACTGGTAATAACAAACCTGCCTTGTTAGCCACTAAATTCTCATTAAATTGAAGTTGAGCTATACCTCCTGAAATTGGCTGAGTAATAAACATATCGCCATAATCTGTATTTGGGTTTCCTCCTCTTATACGCAAGTTTGCTGCATCAAGAGTCCACGTAGAAGAAGAATCAAAACTATTCATTAAACTTACTAAATCATTTACATCGACAAAGTTGCCATTGAATGATTGACCATCTACAATCCATTGATCTAAGACATAAGGTCCACTTGATCCTTGACCTGGTATGGAGAAGTAATTATAAGAGAATGAAGTATCAAAATCACAACCTACAAAATTACTTGTGTACTGATCTCCTCCTAAGGTCACTGAGTATTGCGAAACATCAATGATGTCAAAAGGCAAGCATAATACAGCAGAATCATCACAATCTTCCGTCTCTAATGAAACAAACTCAACATTTGTAGTATCACATGGATCACCCACTACATCAATTATGAAGTATGTCGTATCACAAATCATCATTGAATCACATACTACAACACAGAACTCGTCAAGTCCTAAGTAATTTAGATCTGGAGTATAATCGACACAATGATCAAAATCATTGATCGCTACAGCTCCGTTACTTGCATCTCCACAAAGGTATAAAGTATCATACACGCCATTTAATTCATTCAATGGCACACAAGCATCTTCTAAGATGGTATTCACTGCTACTGACACATAAACAGTATCCGGATTAGGCATTGGATCATCACATGCTACATCAATGTAAATCGTAATAGTTCCACAAACATTCAAGTCACTACATGTAATTATACACATTGAATCTTGTCCACAGAAGTCCGTATCTGGAATATACTCCAAGCACTCATTATCTCCATCGCTTATCAATGTTCCATTCTCTGGCACACCACAAACTATTAATGTATCAAAACCAGTACTAAAGAATTTTTGCCAAGGCATACATTGGATTCCAGTACTCGTATTTTGAGCTGTTGTGTAATATATCGTATCCAGCATAGTGTGAGGCTCATCAGAAATAGTAACATCCACAAATGTAGTATCACAAATCCCTGACTCATCACAAACTACCACACAGAAGCTATCTACACCTACATAAGCAGGATTTGGAATATAAGTCATACACTCATTACCTGAATCAAAAATCACTTGACCATTGTTAGGTTCATCACAGTATGATAGACTGAGTGGCGTCGTAGCCAATTCTGTTGTGTTAACACATATGAAAAGTGGCGAGTTTACTTCGGTAAAGTAACTTGTGTAATCTGGTGTTATTGCCGTTGGCGATTCTACAATTACAGTCAAGTCTTCAGAACAACAAGTCTGAGTATTTGTAATAGTGTAGGTATAAGCTCCAGGTGTAGCTGGAACATCGTATACTTGACCATTTGCAATACCCGTAATGTTAAAGTTGATAAATGCAGTTATTTGAGTTCCTACATGTGTAATTTCCATATCACCATATGTAGTATTGTCCGCTCCACCACTAATTGTAAAGTTAGCTTGTGTATTCGCCCAATTACCTATTGGGTCCCAAACATTCATACTATCCACTAATTCAAACATATCTTGGAAAACGATACCTGAGTAAAGCTGTCCATTTGCACATGTCCAATTATCTAATCTATAAGGTCCAGAATTTCCTTGCCCTACTAACAATGCATAGGTATAGAAAACAACAGAATCAATATCACAGCCATCTACTGGTTGTACCTCACCTGTTCCTGCAAGGATTACATCAAAGATGTTTTGTGACTCTTGATATGTAAACGGCAAGCATATCTCGCTAGGATCATTGCCCGAAATCGTAATTACATCTTCGGCAATTAAATCTGTACAATTACAATTGTCGTTTATTGTGTATGCCTCTTCAACACTACAGTTAGTAGCATCTGTCACGGTAACTGTATAGTCTCCTGGTGCTAGATCAGAAACCGCTAAGCCTGATAAAGTATTGTCACTCCAAGTTGTAAGGTAAGAACCAGAACCAGAACCTCCCATCACACTTAAGTTGATAGAACCTCCAGAACAACAATTCATATCTACCACTTGAGCATCAATTGATATTGGAGAAACCAAACTTACGGTAACCATAGCACTAGATGTGCAATTATCATATGTTGCTGTTACTTCGTAGTTGACAGATGTATTAGGAGATGCAATTGGATTTGGACAATCAGTGCATGATAGTCCCATCGATGGTGCCCAAGAGTATACTACACCTGGCTCTGCATGTGTCGCCTCTAACTGTATAGAATCGCCTAAACAAATTGATGCATCTGAACTCACACTCACATCTTCACAAGCAAGCACTGATACTGTTGCGATATCAGAATCATCTTCATCACCATTTGCATTAAA
>CALJVI010000239.1 GCA_937974575.1 uncultured Saprospiraceae bacterium
ACGTGACCAGGCTTTCCGCTATATCCAGCTTGCAGGCTGAAAAGCGCCTGCAAGCTGGATGCCGCTACTATCCTTTGCCTCTCACGCGCTCCGCTTTGCAGGGCTTTAGCTTTCGCTACGCCGATTGTTGAAGTTGGTATAGATGGAGATTGTGAAAATATTTATTATCTTAGTCATCAAATAAAAACTAAGATGAACTTCTACAAACCAACACTCCTTGTATTGCTTTTCATATTTAATATGAGCAATTCCATAGCACAACTCGAAGGAGTCATAGAATACACTTTCGATGATAAAGCCACGCTTGCTCAAAAGGTGATAGATGAGTTACGCTCCAAAGATAATTTTGCGATTTCAAATGTAGAAATAACTGGAAACTTCGATTCACTTCAGTCTGTCGGTAGTTTTTATAATGCTCAGGTCGCTATGGGCATAGATAGTGGATTGATTTTGAGTAATGGCTATATCAATGGACTTTATGGTGAAAATACAAGTACTGGCTTTTCGGGTAGGCTTGGTATCCCAGGCGATGAAAATTTAGATTTTTTAGACTCTATATATCCAAGTCCATTTTCAACGGGCGCAATAACAACATATGATGCCTCTGCAATTGAGTTTGATTTTATACCCACAAAGAATTCTGTTTCTTTAGATTTTGTTTTTGCATCTGAAGAATATTGTGACTATGTAGCGACTTTTTTCGCAGACAAGGTGGGCGTTTTTCTCTCAGGCCCTAATATAGATGGTCCTTTTTTGTTGTCTGGTCAATCAGCTATTAATATTGCTACAACAATAGATGAAAATAACGTTGAACTTCCAATAACTATTAACAGAATTAATGCTTTTATCAATTCTGATTTTTATATCGACAATAATACGGAATTTACATCATCGGCTATTGGAGCTTGTCCAACATTAGATGTGAGCTCAAATCTATTTACGCAATTGTGTCAATTTGATGGTTGGACTGTTCCCTTATCAGCGTCTTATGATAGTTTGATAATTGGGCAGACCTATCACCTTAGGATCGTAATTGCTGATTCACATGATTCAGATTTCGATTCTGCTATCTTTCTTAAACATGGTAGTCTACATGCTGGACAAGATGTAGTTGCCAATGCAGGATTTGATAAAGCAATTACTTGCAGTATACCGCAAGTTACGCTTGGATCTGACAGTACCTCTGTAGGGTCTGAAATAATCTACGAGTGGACATCGACCATAGAGGATTTTGTATCGGATCAACAATTCCCAACAGTTGTAGAGGCTGGACAATATTTCTTAAAAGTTACCAATTCGATTTCGGGTCAAATGGCATTCGATACCTTGATAGTTTCCGCAGATTTTGACGCTCCTAATCTTACGATTTCTAGCCCTGATATTTTGGATTGCAATAATGTCTCTATTGTTCTAGAAGCAGAGCTGGATACTGTAGGGGCCAACTTTCAATACTTGTGGACAGGCCCCAATAGCTTTTCCCAAGCTACACCTAATGTTGAGGTTTTTGATTGTGGAGATTATTCTTTAATACTTACGAATCTTGACAATGGTTGCTCAGCCATAGCCACAACTACAGTACTATGTGATCTTGAATTGCCAACATTGAATATTGCATCGCCTTCATTTTTGGTCTCTGGAGTACCTATGCAGCTAGATGCAAGTGGCTCTAGTATGGGGTCAAATTATAGCTATGAATGGACGACCAGCAATGGTTCAATTACAGCAGGGCAAAATACACTAACGCCCACGATTTCTAGTCCAGGCGAATACTGTCTCTCTGTTATCAATGAAAGTAATGCTTGTCAAAGTGATACTTGTGTAACTGTTTTTTTAGCAGATCTAGTTCAAGCTGATGCTGGACCAGATAAAGAATTAAACTGCTATGTGAATCAAGTTTCTCTTGGCGGATCAGCCAGCTCTATAGGGCCCAATCTTATGTATACATGGGTGATCGATGGGGCTGTTATTTCTAATGAGCTTTTTATAAATGTGGAAAACTCAGGAATTTACGTTCTTACTATCTTGGATACAATTACTGGAGTAGTGGATATGGATACAGTAGAAGTGATTGAGAATATTCAAGCACCCAATTTTTCTATAGATACACCATCCTTTATTTCCTGTCAAAATAGTTCCGTTGATCTAAGGGCTATCTGGAGTGATGTTGGAGAATTTTCTTTCGAGTGGAGTACTTCAAATGGAAGCATAGATTCGGATCCATTTATGCAGAGTATTTCTGTTAGTTTTTCTGGAACCTACACCTTAAACGTTACAAATCTTCTAAATGGATGCTCCTCATCTGTGAGTGTTGATGTTGAAAACAACCTGGACCAGCCCTTCACGATGGTAAGCGAAGCATTGAACATTAATCCAGGAGAAACTATCCAGCTAAGCGGGCTCGGATCAACTACAGGGGTAGACTTCGAATATCTTTGGACTAGCTCAAATGGAAATATTTTGGATGGAGCAAACACCTTGGCACCTACTGTAAGTAGTGCGGGGAATTACTGCCTGATGGTTACTGATATTACCAATGGATGCCAAAGTATAGGATGTGTCCAAGTGATGCTAAATAATATAGTTGTCGCAGATGCAGGCCCAAACCAAACCATTACTTGCGATGAATCAACTGTAATCATTGGCGGTCAAAATTCTTCCATGGGATTGGGCTTAAGTTATGCATGGGCAGATCAAAATGGGATACCATTTTCAAACGATTTATATACGGAAGTAACTATTCCAGGGATGTACATCCTAAACGTAATGGATACATTATTGGGTGGCTCTGCTATAGATACCGTAGTGATTTTTATCGATAATCAAATACCGAATATTAGTATTGCTTCTCCAAATATTTTGGATTGCATAAATAGTACTGTGATACTAGATGCTTCGCAATCTTCCGGGACAGCAAGTTTAAATTATACATGGATAGGTCCAAATGGATTAGTTGGTAGTGATCTATCTACATGGGAGGTGAGCGAATGTGGAATATATACACTAGTGCTTACTAATCTTGGGAATGGGTGTACCGCTGAGCAAGTGGTAGAAGTGAATTGTGACTTTGATGTTCCTCAAATAGCTATACAGTTTCCTGAGTCGCTGATACCAGGAGAGGCCGAGCTGTTGGATGGTACGGGATCAAGTACAGGGACGGATATAACATATAGTTGGACTACTACGAATGGAAATTTTGTAAGTGGAGAAAGCACATTAACACCCATCATTGACCAAGCAGGTACTTACTGCTTGACGCTAACCAATCTAAGTAATGGATGTGATAGGACGGAATGTGTGGAAGTTTTACTTGGTGAAATTCAAACAATGCTTATTGCAGATGCCGGCCCCCCTCAAGTTATTACTTGTGCAACTCCTGCCTTTTCCCTCGGCGGTCCAAATACATCGATGGGGCCTGAATTTACATATGCATGGATAGATGGTGCTGGAAACCTAATAGGGGACACTCCATTTATAGACGTCTCCCAAGTTGATTCCTACACATTAGTAGTAACCAATACTGAAACTGGAGAGGAGGCAAGTGATTCAGTTTTGTTTATAAATAATACAACCGTACCTACTGTCTTTATCACGCTTCCAGAGATGCTGACTTGCGTAAATCAAACAGTGATTCTGGATGCTGTTGTTCAAAATGATGCTGAATATCTTACCTTCCTGTGGAGTACTTCAATAGGAAATTTTGTCTCAGATCCTAACTTAGAAGATGTCACTATAGATGCTCCAGGTGACTATACCTTGACAGTAATTGACACCACAAATCATTGTGAATCTATAAGTACTGTTATTGTAGAGTTAAATATTGATATTCCGAATGTTGCTATTGCTCAACCTGATCTATTGGCTTGTAATGTAAGTTCTATACTTATTAATGCCTCCGCTTCAGATCAAGAACAGTTGACCTATTCTTGGTCTACAACAAACGGAAATATTTTGTCAGACCCAAGCTTACTTGACATCACCGTAGATGCGCCTGGCGCATATACATTGGTAGTAACCGATACAGAAAATGGGTGCTCTGCTTCGGATACAGTGATCGTAGATGAGGATACGAATATTCTAATAAGTGTCAATTCAGGCCCTATACTAATTACTTGTGATACTTTCTCATATTTGGATCCTTCATCTATTGGAATAGATAGCTTGTGCTCATATACTTGGTTGCCTCAGGCAGGATTAATCGTAGATTCTGATACTTCATTAATCGCTACTATTTTTACAAGTGGAACATACACTCTAGTAAAAACGGATTCTGTCGGCTGTATGGAGAATTTTTTATTCACAGGCGTAGTGGCTGAAGAAGTGGTCGCCGATGCAGGACCTGATCAAATGCTTACTTGTATGATAGATTCTGTTTTTATAGGCGGACCTGATAATTCGCTTGGACCTAATATCTCTTATGCCTGGAGTAATTTAAATGCACCAGTTGGTTTCGGGCCTTCATTACTGGTCAATTCTCCAGGCTTATATGAATTAGTGGTTACGGATAGCAATACAGGTTGTTCGGCGACGGATCAAGTAGTTGTATCCAGTGCAGACTCATTCACCCTCGATGTAAAGTATACTGATATCTCCTGCTTTGGCTTGGCAGACGGGACTATCGAAATACTCCCTAGCGGCGGTGCTCCCCCTTATGAAATTACGACTCCGATACCAATGACTAACCTAGCCGCTGGTATCTATACGATCGCTGCTACCGATGCGAATGGATGTATGGAAGAAGTAAGCATCGAAATCGTCGAACCTCAACAATTAAAAATTGAGATAGAGATAACAGATATGAATGAAATTTTTGCAAATGTATCGGGAGGAGTCATGCCCTATACTTACGATTGGAGTGATGGCTCAGACAGCACGACTGTTACAGAACCTATCAATGGAACAACGTATACCTTAAATATCACCGATGCCAATGGTTGTACTTTGTCAGACGAGTTGTTCTACGTATTTGACGCAGTAGGTCAAGTCCGAGCACAAGAGTTAGATTGCTATCCAAATCCTGCACTAGACTATGTTGTGCTGGAGTTGGAAGATATTGCAATCGGCCTTTCTCATTTTGAAATATTGGACTTGCAGGGGAGGAGCATGACATTAGTGCAATCATTTTCAGGTCCAGATAAAATGAAAGTACAGGTCAACGATTTTAGTCCAGGAACTTACTTCATCCATGCCATAGTCAACGACCAACTTTTTTATCAAAAATTAATCATTATAGAATAGGTGCTTATGAGTACTTATTAATAATCACCAAAAGCCTTGAAGAATCTA
>CALJVI010000240.1 GCA_937974575.1 uncultured Saprospiraceae bacterium
AAGTTATACTTACGATCCCTCAAAGTCCTCCTTCCCATAAGTATGATTACGCTCATAAAAATAAGAGCCTCCGGGCTTCTTGTCAAAATGAAAGCGTTTTCTAGCTTCTGAGTTTTTAGTCAAGAAGGATTTGGGCAGTACTACGAGGATGTAGTAAAACGAAGAAATAAATCCGAGTATGGTGTTGATGATTTTCACTAGCTTAATTGTTTACAGTTAAAGCGTCTTTGTCTTGATTACTGAGCATTTTTTGATTTGATTTTTCTTTTTTAGAAAAAACAAAATTATTGAGTACTAGGTAATCCATATTGGTCTGCATGAAACAGTTATATGCATCCTCGGGCGTACAAACGATAGGCTCCCCTCGGACATTAAAGCTCGTATTGATCAGTAGCCCATATCCAGTCAATGCTTTGAAGGATTGAATCAACTGATAATACTTTGGATTGGACTGAGGTGTCACGGTCTGCACTCTAGCTGAAAAATTAACGTGTGTGACGGATTGTATTTCAGAACGATTGATGTCCAACTTTTTTCTCCAGTGCAATTGGTCGTAATCTGGTGGTAGGGGCCTCATTACGCTTTCTTGCACATCCGTAACTAAAAGCATGTAAGGAGAATCAGTATCTATATTAAAGTATTTCTGATTGTCTTCGATCAATACCGAAGGTGCAAAAGGTCTAAACCCTTCTCTAAATTTTATTTTGAGATTGATCTTACGTTGCATATCTAGACTGGTCGCATCACCTAGGATGGACCTATTGCCAAGTGCTCTAGGGCCAAATTCCATTCGACCTTGAAACCAGCCTATTACATTCTCTTGTGAAATCAATGAAGCCACTTCGTCGCACAATTCCTTGTCCGTAGTGTACTCATCAAACGAGAGATTGTGCTTGTCAATCAATGCACGAATATCCTGATCGCTATACTCAGGACCAAGGTATACATGATTGGGGTGATCGGACTTAACCAGAGGTTGATCATAATAGATATGGTGCGCAGCTAAGGCTGCACCCGCAGATCCACCGGCATCTCCTGAAGCAGGCTGTATAAATAGATGATCAAACATTTTTGTTTTCAGCAGTTTGCCATTGGCAACACAGTTGAGCGCAACTCCTCCTGACAAGCAAATGTTTTTGCTACCCGTAAGGCGTTTTGCTTCAGCAGCCATTTTGAGTACGGACTCTTCGGTAATCAACTGTATAGCCAATGCCATATCACAGTGTACCTGATCCAGCGTGGAGTCTTGCGCTCTCATCTTCATGTTGAAAAGAGACTCCCATTTTGCTACTTGAATTTTGCCTCCACTAGCAGTGGCGTATTGAAAGTAATCTTGATTGAGCCAAATAGATCCATCAGATGCGATATCAATCAGTTTTTCTTTTATAATAGCTAGGAAGTTATTCACATTGTCAGAATCTACTATACCATAGGGAGCCAGTCCCATGACCTTGTATTCTCCATTGTTGATTTTGAATCCAAGAAACTGAGTAAAGGCAGAATATAAAATACCTAAAGAATGCGGCCAGCGCAATTCCTTGATGATTTTGATCTTGTTTTTTTGACCGTGACAGATAGATGCACTTGCATACTCACCGACTCCATCTATGGTTAATATAGCAGAGTCCTCCAAGCCAGAAGGGTAGAAGGTGCCTGCGGCATGAGAAAGGTGATGCTCTGTAAAAAGTATTTTCAGCTTGCTTGCATCAAATGTTCCCACCTCTCTTAGGTGCTTACGAACTTTGTTTTTGAAGTAGTGCTTCCACTTCCAGAGAATAGGGAAGTGACTCATGAATGACTTGAAGCCCATCGGTGCATAAAACTGATAAGATTCCATGTATCTATCATATCGCAAAGATGGCTTCTCGTAGTAGGTGACCGCATCGAGATCATTCAGTGTAAGACCAGACTCTTCCAAGCAGTATGCTATAGCACGCACTGGAAAACTTTTATCATGCTTGATTCTGGTAAATCGCTCTTCTTGTGCGGCAGCAACCACCTTGCCGTCGATAGTTAGCGCTGCGGCTGAATCGTGATATAGTCCAGAGATACCTAAAATGTTCATGTGTCATCTTATAATGATAAGTAATCGATGCTATTTTTTCGCCGACTACTCGCAATACTCTTACAATATTCAAATACCATGCGAAACTAGGTAAGGTATAATCTATTGACGCTTAAAAGTGATATAAATATAGATAATCTTATAAGTATATGTAATAAAGCCCTTTGGAAGGTTTTATTTTTTCAATAATTAACATTTCTGGTGTACTGGGAGACAATGATTTATACGTAAATGTATTGTTATATCGAGTACGAACAATTGTTCGTATTTTTTGTTAAAATGTTGTATATTTGGAATGTGTGAGATTGGCTAGTTAGGCTAAATTCTTGCATGAGGGATAGAAGTGGTATGCTGAGTCAGTAGGACTAATGAAGCCCCAGTAGGATGGGATGAGGTACGAATACCTTCCTACTGGATGGCTGAATAGGACTAATGTCGAAAGCGTAGGAACGGATAGCCCGACCCTTGACCATTCGATTTTTCATCGAATGGTCAAGGGTCATGCCCAAAAAATAATAATTTACTAAACTGAATTTAAGATCATGGAAAAAAATCTGGAAGAAATATTTCAAGCGAAAATAGATCGTGAAGAAAAGATAGAGCCGAAGGATTGGATGCCGGATGCGTATCGCAAGACACTTGTCAGGCAGATTTCTCAACATGCGCACTCAGAAATAATTGGGATGTTGCCTGAGGGAAATTGGATCACACGTGCACCTACCTTGCGACGAAAGGTGGCGCTCATGGCCAAGGTGCAGGATGAGGCTGGGCATGGTCTGTATCTATATAGTGCTGCCGAAACTTTGGGCGTAGATAGAGTAGAGCTTTTTGAGCAGTTGAATAGTGGTAAGGCGAAGTACTCCAGTATCTTTAATTATCCGACACTAAGTTGGGCGGATATAGGATCTGTCGGTTGGTTGGTAGATGGTGCTGCGATCATGAATCAGGTGCCTTTGTGCAGATGCTCATATGGTCCATATGCACGTGCTATGGTGCGGGTGTGTAAGGAGGAGAGTTTTCATCAGCGACAGGGTTTTGAGATATTGCTCAACCTCAGTAAGGGTTCGCAAGCGCAAAAAGATATGCTCCAAGAGTCGGTTAATAGATGGTGGTGGCCAGCCATGATGATGTTTGGTCCAGCGGATGGGGACTCGCCCAATACACAACAAAGCATGAAATGGAAGATCAAGAGATTTACCAATGATGACCTGCGCCAAAAATTTGTGGATGTTGCGTATGAGCAGGCCAAGGTGCTAAATGTAACCTTGCCTGATCCGGATATAAAGTGGAATGAAGAGCGTGGACACTATGACTATGGTGTGATCAATTGGGACGAATTTTGGAATGTGGTAAAAGGCAATGGCCCTTGCAATAAGGAGCGTCTCGCCGCGAGAAATAAAGCTTGGGATGAAGGTCAGTGGGTGCGTGAAGCAGCATTGGCACATGCCGAAAAAAGAGCTAATAGAAAATCTAAAAAAGTAGCTTAGTATGAACGAATGGCCCCTATGGGAAATATTTATCCGAAGTAAAAATGGCCTCAGCCATAAGCATGTTGGTAGCTTGCACGCTACCGATGAAGAGATGGCTATGCAAAATGCCAGAGACGTATATACACGCCGCAGCGAAGGCATCAGTATATGGGTAGTCGAGTCTAAGCATATATCGGCAAGTGATCCAGACGAAGGAGAGTCGCTTTTTGATCCTGCCAATGACAAGGTGTATAGGCACCCTACGTTTTACAATCTTCCAGACGAACTTAAACACATGTAATGCAAGATCATCTTTACAACTTTTTACTATATCTGGGGGACAATGCCCTCATACTAGGTCATCGTCTGTCGGAGTGGTGTGGGCATGGACCAGTATTGGAGCAGGATATGGCGCTGACCAATATCGCTCTGGATCTGGTAGGACAGTCCAGAAATATATTTCAGCTGGCAGCGAAGATGCAGGGCGAAGGGGCTACAGAGGATACCCTGGCTTATCTGCGTGATGCTACAGCCTATAAAAATATACTGCTCGTAGAGCAAAAGAATGGAGACTTCGCAAAGACTATTTTGCGACAGTTTTTTTATGATGCATTCAATTACCCGTGCTATCAAAGGCTCATGCAGTCGAGCAATAAAGACATCGCTGCTTTTGCCGAAAAGTCAATGAAAGAAATCACCTATCATCTGAAGTGGAGCTCTGAGTGGGTTATCAGATTGGGTGATGGTACTGAGGAAAGTCTGCGCCGCATCAATGAGGCCTTGGAAGATCTCTGGCCATACACGGGTGAAATGTTTAAGTATGCAGATTTTGAAATCGCTATGACTGAGTCTGGGGTTTTTCCGGATGCAGCAGGTATCGAAGCAGAGTGGGAGCAAGAGGTGAAAAACATATTTGCACAGGCTGGATTGGAGTTGCCTGAAAAGGCATGGATGCATGATGGTGGTAAGCATGGCAGGCACTCTGAGCACCTCGGATATATCCTCGCTGAAATGCAATTTCTACAACGTGCCTACCCAGGCCAAAAGTGGTAATCCAAGATAACGACTCGCAATGAATACGACCATCAGCAAAGAGGATATATATGCTATACTTGAGCAGGTATCAGATCCAGAAGTTCCTGTGCTATCTATCATAGATCTAGGTGTGATCCGTGATGTCGTGCTACATGAGGATACCTTGGAAGTGGTAATCACGCCGACCTATACGGGCTGCCCAGCGATGGATATGATCGAGGTAAATATCAAGGCGATCTTGCAAGAGAATGGATTCGACAATATTAAAGTGACTACCATATTATCTCCTGCTTGGACAACCGACTGGCTGTCTGAGGCAGGGAAGCAAAAGTTGCTAGACTATGGCATAGCGCCTCCTCAGGGGTCTTCAAAAAGTAAGCGTGCATTATTTTCGGAAGAGACTGGGATCGCATGTCCGCAGTGCCGTTCTACCCATACCGAAATGATTAGCCAATTTGGGTCTACAGCCTGCAAATCACAGTATAAGTGCCTCGATTGCAAGGAACCTTTTGATTACTTTAAGTGCCACTAGTTTTTTTTCAATGCTCAATTTTTTTCAATGTTCAATGTTCAATTTTAAATGTACAATGTTCAATGTTCAATGTTCAATGTTCAATGTTCAATGTTCAATGTACAATGCTCAATGTACAATGTACAATGCTCAATGTACAATGTACAATGCTCAAGGATTCAATGCTCAATGCTCAATGCTCAATGCTCAATGTTCAATGTATAATGCTCAAGGATTCAATGCTCAATGCTCAATGTACAATGCTCAATGTTCAATGTACAATGTACAATGTACAATGTATAATGCTCAAGGATTCAATGCTCAATGCTAATTGATAATTACTAATTGAACATTGCTAATTGAAAATTGAACATTGCTAATTGAACATTGCTAATTGAACATTGCTAATTGCTAATTGCCAATTGAAAATTGCTAATTGAAAATTGCCAATTGAACATTGTAAATTGAAAATTGCTAATTGTAAATTGTTATTTTTGCATCTATACTAACTATAGAATTATGGAACTGATAAATTATACGATTGATGATGGCGTTGCCACGATTCAATTCAATAGACCCAAAGTATACAATAGCTTCAATAGAGCTATGGCTATGGAAGTGCAGACTGCTTTAGATACA
>CALJVI010000241.1 GCA_937974575.1 uncultured Saprospiraceae bacterium
ATTAGAATCAGAGTTAAGAGAAGGGATTGATAAGATCATCAAGCACCCGTTTATTCGACGTATAGACGATGCTTGGCTGAATAAAGAACAGCTCCAGTATTTTGTAGAGCAGTACTATATTTATTGTACATACTTTCCAAGATTTTTGGCCGCTGCAGCAGCCAATATTCCTGATGATAAAACAAGAATGCCAATCGTAGAAAATCTTTGGGAAGAGCATGGAGAGGGTAAAATAGATCTCTCGCACAGAATTCTCTATGAGAAATTTGCGCTATCATTAGGCCTGGATAAGGAGCATCTTTCTAATGTAGAGCCCTTACCGACAACCCAGATCTGTTGTGAGAACTTACTCAACCTTTGTCATGATGGAAACTTTTTAGAAAGCCTTGGCGCTTTAGGGCCAGGCACTGAATTTTTTACCAATGAAGAATACAGTATCATCGAAAGAGGTTTAAAGAAATATGATTTCTTGACCGCAGAAGATATATACTTTTGGACAGTACATATTTCCTTGGATGAAGACCACTACTCAGAAATGCTAGAAGCCATAGACCCTTGGACTACCAAAGTAGAAAATAGGTTCCTCATTAAATCAGGCGCCAAAAAAGCCATAGATTTAGAGAATTTGTTCTGGGACGGTTTGGAGGACAATCTCCCTGGTGCATAGTGTGCAGCACTAGGATAGAAGTTTGTATTTTAAACCCTGGAAGAGTGAGAGTAATATAGCCTAGCACGCAGTACTAGGGTCTTATCTTTTTTGAACCCTGGAAGGGTTGCAATACTTTAGCCTAGCGCGTAGCGCTAAGAGGAAGAAAAAACCAAGGACCAATTTGGCGAGATTTTTTTCTTAAAAATCATGACAAATTGCGAACAAGCAATAAGTATAAATATAAGAATAAAGCAAAATGGTAGAATTCACAGACAACCCAAATCAAAAAAACATAGTAGAACTCCGCAACATCGGACAAACCTACGACGGAGGAAAGAATTGGGTCATCAAAGACCTAGATCTAGTGATCGAAGACAAACCCGACCAAGGCCAATTTGTCGTAATCTTAGGAATGTCCGGCTCAGGAAAATCTACCTTACTCAGATACATCGCGGGACTTCAAGATCCAACAGAAGGCAAGATCAAACTCAATGACAAACCACTAGGCAATGAAAACAGAGCCAGTATGGTCTTTCAACAATATTCTAGTCTGCCTTGGATGACCGTCCTCGAAAACGTCGCTTTAGCATTAAAATACAAAGGCATATCCAGAAAAGAAAGAGAAGCAAAGGCAAGAGAGATTATAAAGACAATGGGCTTAGAAGGACATGAAGACAAATACGCCCAATATCCATCCCTATCAGGTGGTCAACTCCAGAGAGTAGCCATAGGGAGATCATTACTAGCCAACTCCAATGTCCTGCTCATGGATGAGCCCTTCGGAGCATTGGATATCAAGACCCGTCTGCACATGCAAGACCTACTGACCAGTCTATGGAGAAAATTCCAAAGCACCATTATCTTCGTTACGCACGATATCGCAGAGGCTGTGTACCTAGCAGATGATATCTACATTTTACAAGCCAATCCAGGTCAAGTAGCCAAACACATCCACGTGGATCTACCCCTAGTCAGAGACCGAACCACCAAACGAGATCCAAGATTCATAGAACTAGTCCACGAAGTAGAGGATGCCATGATTGAATTAACGGAGGTGGTTAGAGAGATCTAAAAATCAGGCTTTTATACGATGACAAAGTCTCTAAAATTTTCTCTATTTATAAGTTTACCCTCAGTTTGATATTTATTTGTAAATGTCTTAGGTAACTTTATTTTTTTCTTTGGATTCCACTTAAATTCATAGCCTTCAATTTTACCACTAGTTTCTTCTACGTAATCAACTTCTTGTTTTTGTGTAGTTCTCCAGAAATAGGATTTTGCTAAACTCATCTTATAATTGTTCTGCTTCATTCTTTCTGAGATCAAAAAATTTTCCCATAGTCCACCTGTATCTTCTCTAAGATTAAGTTCATTAAAATTACCGATGATCATGTTTCTGATTCCATTATCATAAAAATATATTTTCTTATTTCTTTTTATTTCATTTCTAAGATTTCCACTAAAAGTACCTAGTTGAAATATGACATATCCTTTTTCTAAAATTTCTATGTAGCGCTTGATGGTGTTTTTATCTACACCTACCATTTGGGACAATTCATTTAGATTGACTTCACTGCCTAATTGTAGTGCTAGACATTGCACTAAAGATTCCAAAATTTTAGGCTTTCTAATTTCTGCGTATGATAAGACATCACGGTATAAATAGTTATTGACCAAGTTTTTGAGAATCTCTATTTCATCACCAGGATTATTGATGACGTCCGGATAAAAGCCATATAACATCCTTGTTTCTAATTGTTGCTCGGCCTTTAGATATCCAATATGATTTTGAAGCTCTTCCCAGCTTATAGGCAACATGACATACTCCCATTTTCGCCCAGTCAATGGTTCGTTTAATTGATGTGAAAGCGTAAAGGAAGATGATCCACTAATCCAAAGTTGCACATCTTTAAATTGATCGTTAATTATTTTTAAAGTCAAACCAATACCTTTAATTCTCTGTGCTTCATCTACAAAAACGATCTTACTTTTGCCTATAATTTGCTTGAGTTTTTCGGTGCTAGGTTCTGCAAGTAAATTCCTTACTTCTGGATCATCTCCATCAAAAAAATGATAATCTAGGCCCTCGAGTTCTTTTTTGATTAAGGTCGTTTTACCAACCTGTCTAGGTCCAATAATCATTATTGCCTTCCCACTACCTATTTTCTGATGTACATTTGATCTAAGGCTTCGTGCAATCATTTTTTTAAACAAATATATAGTTTCTTGAAGTGAAAATCAGCTAAAACATAATAATCAGTGAATATAATCACTTAAAACCATAATATTTGGTGAGTATATTCACCAAATATTATAATAATTGGTGAATAGATCCAAAATTTTCATAGGTAATTTTAATTACATTCTAGATAAATTCGACATTAATAGATAATATATTGTCTATTATATAGAAATAGTGCATATTTAGATAAAATATTATCTATTGTGGGAAAATACAGTGTCAACAAATTGCCTTCGGATATACTGATCTTAACAGCTCAAAATATTGCAGCCTTGAGAAAGCAGTCCAATTGGACACAGCATGACCTTGCAGAGCGATCGGGTGTGTCCTACGGAAGTATAAAACGATTTGAAAGGCTAGGTCAGATATCCTTTGAATCCCTCCTCAAAATTGCCGAAGTGCTAAACCGACTCGATGAGTTTGAAACGCTCCTTGTACCAAGGAATAACAAACGAATAGAGAAATTATTTGAATCTTTGAAATGAAGAAGAAACCAATTTCTAAGGATTCTCTTCAAAAAAAGAGATTAAATGTCTTTATCAGATTTTCAGGAGAGGAAATTCTCGTAGGCCAGCTTATTGCTGATGCTCGTCTGATCCATTTCAAGTACGATGATGCATTTCTAAAACTTGGCTTGAATATCTCTCCGTTTAGATTGAAATTCAATAATGAAATTCAAGTAGCTAAACCGGATCCCTTTCATGGAATATTCGGGGTGTTTGATGATTCTTTACCAGATGGTTGGGGAATGCTTTTGTTGAACCGTGCCTTAGCTAAAAAGGGCCTCTCCTTGAGCGATATTAATATCCTTGATCAGTTGTCCAATATCGGAGATACTGGTAAGGGAGCATTGATATATCGACCTGCTATATTAGATGATAGGAGCTTTACGAATAGTATTGATCTGGATAAGCTAAAAACGGTAATTGAAGAGGTGTATCATGGGGCTAGTGAAAAAGTTATTGAAAAACTACTGTCACTTGGTGGATCTTCAGGTGGAGCTAGACCAAAGGCAAATGTAGGATACAATCCAAAAACAAATGAATTAATCCACGGGTATAATTTATTGCCAGATGGATTTTCGCATTGGATCATAAAGTTTCCAAGTTCTGAAGACCCTCTGGATATAGCGAATATTGAATATGCCTATCATAAGATGGCTATCAAGGCTAAGATAAGGATGAGTGATTGTGTATTGCTCGAAAGTACCAAAGGCATGCAAGTATTTGCAACGAGACGTTTTGACAGAATTGGGAATGACCGAATTCACATGCATTCAATGGCAGGCCTTGTTCATGACAATTTCCGATTAAGCAGTATCGATTACGGACATATTATAGATACCGCTTTTCGATTAGAACAAACAGCAGCAGCACGCAAACGTATATTGCGTCTTGCTGCTTTCAATATCTACAGCCACAATAGAGACGATCATTCAAAAAACTTCTCATGGCTTATGGATGATACTGGAAAATGGTCTTTTGCTCCTGCTTATGATCTTACATTTTCATCAGGAGCCATAGATGAACATATAACAAGAGTTAGCGGCGAGGGTGCCAGACCAGGGAGAAAACATTTACTCGAATTGGCAAATGAATTTAGTATAAATAAACCAGATGAAATCATCGATCAAGTACAAGCGTCTATAGCTCATTGGCCAACTATCGCAAAAGAGTGTGGCGTTGGTGAACCAAGTATAAAGCGAATCCAAAAGAAGCTTTTAGAAATACGGGATTAATAAAAACAATCTTCCTTCAACAATAACATCTTCTTAGAAACAGCACCCTGATCAGTCTGCACTTTGATAATGCAATGTCCATTTGCTAAATTTGATAGGATCTATCTCACCAACAAAAATGTCCCACTATGATTCTCGACTTCATCAAGCCTAGTATTTCTTATTTGTAAATAAAAAGAATACACTCCAATAGGGGAATCCTTTTTCCGATAAGTTCCATCCCATGCAGCATCCTCTTTATGTACTAACGATTCCCACCTGTCAAAAATAGAGAAGTTTAACACTTCAAATAAATTCCCCAAGGGGTAAAATTCGTCATTGATTCCATCTAGGTTTGGGGAGAATACAGTAGGTATGTAGAGTTGAGTTGAACCGACTTCAATTTCAATAAAAATGGAAGAGTTAGTAGAGCAACCATCTAAAGAAGTTGTCAATTCATAGCTACCAGTTTCGAGAATAGTTCTAGGATATTCGGTGTTTTGATCGTTCCTTGAAATGGTAGTATTTGGATTAATCTTCGAGCCTATAAAATGTGATTCTTGCATACCTGTAAAGGTATCTGTTTAAGTCTTGCACTAAAATCTAAACTAAATTAAAATTTAGCTTTTAACGCAAAGAGACTAAAAAGCAGACATCCTGTACTGATCATAGTATAGATTATGAAAGGTAAATTGACTTTAAATTTCACCTTACACAACTTTAATACCTTATATGAATAATATCCAAATCCGGGTAAGTAAAAGTAGAGGTAAAGGTAATTTGAAGGAGACATAGAATTCATACTTACTAAATAAGCGTAATAGCCTTCAAAAAATAAGCCTGTAATTGTCAAAATAAAAAATACCCAAACGGCTTCCTCTATTTTTTTTCTCAACGTAATTATTACAATAGTGGATATTAGGACATTGCAAAGATGAACGACTGGAGGCTTTAAACTAATAGGGCTATACAGATCATCCCAAAAACTAAACAAAAAAATCAATAGCGTGTTTAGAATTAAAGCTTTTTTATATCTTTTCTTTAAGAGTTCATTATTGTCCATTATTAAATAATATTTCTGTCAATAGGTAATAGTTTGATTAGGATTAAAATCTTGACGCATCACTTCCAACGTGAGGAAAACTAGCTGTTTTCGTGACGTGAATGATGTCACCTTGATCGTTTATTTGAATCTCGCCCTTCGATTCGTAAGGGCTTATCAAACTGAATTGTGCCAAGGTAAAATTGCTTAAGAAGCAAAGTGAAAGAATAGTAATTAGCTGTTTCACGTGTTGTTAGAATCTGATATACTTAATTATGGTAGGTGTTATCTAATTGCAATTTGCTTGCATAATTTTCTGTGTTTGATAAATATAAGTTATTAATTTTTGTTGGACAAATATTTAATAATTTTCCAATATGATTTATATATTAACCTTGGCTAATACCCTCGCGGAACCGAAAGGTGGAGCTCGACAAACGGAGTGCGTAGAGACAAGTGGTAGGAGTGGTTCCGCACTCTTCTGCGGAAGGAACGGATGACACGGTCACGCCCTTAGGCCGTGATGGCCCCGTGTGCCGTGCATGCGGATTAACTAGGTGGTGAAAGTCCACTGTGGAGGTATGTAGTGCCAACCACTAGCTAAGAGCAAGGGTGTCCATCGTGAGATGGAATCTGAAGGAAGCTTAAGGCAAAACTCTGAGCCGAGGA
>CALJVI010000242.1 GCA_937974575.1 uncultured Saprospiraceae bacterium
TATAAATCCAAAAACATATATAGTGGTTTAGGTCAGTTCTCTTTGCAGTACGCAGACTATCTGAGCGAACATTATGCTCATGAATTCGAATTTCATTTTCTAGTTCCAAGAAACCACGATTTTGAGTTCTCGCCATTAGTCAAACTTAAAAAAGTAAATCCCATACTTCGATGGTGGAAGTCCAGCCATGAGCAATACGACCTATGGCACAGTTTATACCAATTTGCCGCACATAAGCCACCTAGCTCAATTAAACAATTGCTTACCATTCATGATTTAAATTTTCTATTCGAAAAGGAAAACGAGAAAAAGGAAAAATACCTGAATCGCCTTGAGGAGGAAATATCAAGTGCAAATCATATAACTACCATTTCAGAATTTACCAAAAATCAACTTCAGTTATCTTTACCAAATACCACAAATCCAATTGATGTCATATATAATGGGTTAACGTATTGGCCAGATCAAGCAGTCACTCGACCTTCCTATTGCAAAGGAGAGAAGTTCTTTTTCACGATTAGCCTCTTCAGTCCTAAAAAGAACTTTGATGCTTTGGTGTCCATGATGACTCATTTTCCAGATAGAAAATTAATTATTGCAGGTGATCATGACAATGATTATGGTAACTTTGTAAAGCAAAGAATTGTTGAGCTTGGAATCGAAAACCAAGTCATTCTGCCTGGGAAGATTCCGAATTCAGAGAAAGTATATTTATACCAATTTTGTGAAGCATTTCTTTTTCCATCCTTGGCAGAAGGATTCGGACTGCCGCCAATAGAAGCTATGCAATTTGGAAAGCCTGTCTTTTTGAGTAAGCTCACTAGTCTACCCGAAATAGGAGGCGTCGAAGCCTACTATTTCGATGATTTCAGAGCTGAGCATATGGCAAGTACCGTCAAAGCAGGTCTACATCAATACGGTATCAATCCCTTCGAAAAAGCGCTACAAATAAAAATGCAAGCTGCGCAGTTTACTTGGAAAAAGAGTGTCGACCAATACGTTGCTTTGTATCGTTCTATGACTACTTAACCTAAATTTTGATTAATTGCTCTACCTGAATTTGCTTTTTATTTTTGATCTGTAAAGTATAAGTACCTGACGAATAATCGCTAAAATCTATAGTATTACCCACTTCATTTAACGGTTTCTGAAAGAAAACTCTTCCTTGCATATCAGATATTTGTAGCGTAGTACCTAGTTTTTCAAAAGTAGTATTCACATCCAAGTAAAGGATATTCTCTATGGGGTTTGGATATGCCTTTACAAATTCAAAATCTACTAATTCAGCGGTACTCACATTAATGATAGGATCTCTAAATTCAAAATCCCAAATACCACGGCCATAGGTACCGAAACGTGCGATCTTTTGCTCCTCCAAATACTCTACGCTCCAGTAGGTGTTGACGGGTGCATTGCCTTGCGAAAGGTCTTCCCACTTTCCAGTTTCTGCCAAGTACACATATGCACCATTTTCAGTCGCTGCAAAAAATTGAGTTTCTTCCGCATTTGCTGCGATCTCAAATACCAAGGTAGGAGGCAGTCCGTTCGAAAATAAACTGAAGTTTTTACCATTATCGTTGGAGTATAAAACACCATCCCCATTGTATCCACTACCTGCTATCCAAACTTCATTTTCATTAATCGCTGAAGCATAAATAGAGGTACCGTAAAGATAGTGTCCGTTGTTTATTGCATTATATCCAGTATCAAATGTTTGGCCTCCATCTAGAGAGGTAAAGAAAGAACCATCACTAGTACTCACATAGATAAGATCAGGATTAATAGGGGATACCTCAATCGCAGATATTACGCTTCCTCCGGTATTTGCCTTAAAATCAAATGGCAATTGCTCGGCATCTATTCCTGCAAAATACTTGAGCTTTATGATATGCGAGCCATCACTACCATCGATCGTTCCACCTGCAACTAATATCTCATTAAAATTACTGCCCGGTATATCTGTCATAGGAGTTAGCCAGTTGGATTCATCAGGCGAGTCGATAGTATAACCATCAATGGAATTACCTGTTTGAGGCTTGTTGTAGTAAGTGATGCTACCACCTGGATATACCATCCACATGCCTTCTCCATGACGTGAAAAAGTAATATGTCCATAGTCACCAGAAATAACTTGGTCAAAATCTACAGCACCGTCTTGATCCATAGTCGTACTTCTTTGAAAGCCCTGATCTTGTGAACCTGCATATACTATATTCGGATCTAATAAATCCGTTCTTACATCATAGTATTGGGCTACATTCAAGCCTTCCAAACTGATGTTTTGAGTAGTCACCATATAGTCGTAAGAGATAGAAAGACCACCATGGTTTCCAATTAATAAAAATGGATCTCCACTCGAGGTTTCAAACTCTTGAAAATCCATAATATCGGCATGGAGCTTTTCTGCTACGTTATCATAATAATCCCACCAATTGTTGACCTTCTGAAAACCACTGCTTGTCATTCTAAAAGCTTCCACCTCACCATAGAATACTTTCGTAGCATCTGAAGGACATACATAAAAACCTACCTCCCATGATTGCGTCTCTGTGCTAGCTTGATTTGTCCATGTTTTACCTGCATCTTTAGACACTTTTAGCACATTACTATTTTCCAAAGCATAGAGTACAGAATCTTGTCCTATATAATTACCTATCAATACTACCTTTTCTCCACTTGGTACATCAACATCAGAAAACAGATACGGCTCAACAGCTATATCATCATGGTTTATCTGATTGATTTTAAAGTTATTCGGTGGAGTACTAGTACCAATCAGTATATCATTACTCCCATGTGGCTTACAAAATGCTACCTCATCAAAAGAGTCTTTACCTAAGTTTTCTATCAACTGATAAGACACGCCAAGATCATCACTGTAGTACAAACTAATGGAACCAGAATAATTATACTTGCTCAGACAATAAATTCGCATACTGCTGTCATCCAATTCAATAGTTTCAAAAGCTGCGGTTCTACTCCAAAAATCTCCAGAGCTTGTGATACCCGTGGCAGGAGTCCAAGTAAGACCCATATCATCACTATAATGAGGTATTCGAGCAATAGTAGCAATCATCCTTTTGACACCATCAGCTTTGTCTATGAAGAATATAGAATGTACATCAAACTGGAAGGACTCATTTACGACTTCCCATTTACTACCATCACGTTCTCCTTTCCAAATAGTACCACCAGCTGATATTCCATATATTTTGTCTTGATCTTTGTCATAGGTTATAGCATTCAGAGAGCCTGCTTGATTGGAACTACCACGTTCTTCCCAGTAACCTGTATAAAGAGAATCAGTGAGCGTTACCAACTCATCACTACGACTATCCGGCAATCTTTGGATTTTGGATTTAGCATTTCGATATTCTATCTGACGCCAATTTTTTCCTGGAGCAGTAAGGTGCATGTTTTCTATCCACATCTGTCGATTCAGAGCATTGTCATCGCTTTCATTTTGATCGGTCTTTACGATGGTCTCTATAGGAGCAGGCATCTGCGTAAGAGGTGTTTTCTCTATTTGACATGCATAAATGCACAAGGTGATCAGTACGATTAAGCTTGGTTTACTTATTAATTTTAGCATAGTTTTATTTTTTGAAGTCATCCCATTTTTTTTCTTTCGGATTATGGAGTTTACCAACGTTGGCAGCTACGAGCATGGATACAGTGGCATCACCCGTTACGTTTACAGTAGTACGGCACATGTCCAAGGGTCTATCTACGGCAAATATCAAGGATAAACCAGCTTCAGGCACACCTATAGCACTCAGCACTATGACCAGCATTACCATACCTGCACTAGGTACAGCTGCAGAACCAATAGATGCTAAGGTTGCAGTGGCGACTATAGTCAATTGATCCATGAGCGTAAGATCTATATCAAATGCTTGGGCTATAAATACTGCAGCCACTGCTTGGTACAAGCTAGTGCCATCCATATTCACAGTAGCACCAATAGGTAAGACAAAGCTCGATACCTCTTCATCTACACCTAGATGTTCAGTCACACGCTCCATAGTTACCGGCAGCGTAGCGGCACTAGAACTGGTAGAAAAAGCCAGCAATTGTGCAGGAGCGATCCCGTTAAAAAAGAATCTATATGACTTCCCCGTAAATAGTTTTATCATTAATGGGTACAATCCAAATATCATTATAGATAATCCCAGCAAGACAGTCATTGAATATTTGAGCAAAGCAGAAATGAGCTCGCTACTAGGAGCTTGTACGATAAGGTCGGCCATGAGCGCAAACACGCCTATGGGAGCAGCTAACATAACCAAATCAATCATCTTAAGTATCACCTCATTGAGACCGTCAAAAAACTTTTTGACTGGCTCTGCCTTTTCTGGAGCAATCAAGATCAGACCAATACCAAAAAATATAACAAAGAATATGACTTGGAGCATATTCCCGTTATCCGTCACAGCGCTAAATATATTAGAAGGGACCAGATCGATCAATGCTTGTAGAGGTCCCTCATCCTTTTGTTGCAGCGCTATATCTATCTTGCCTTGCGCCTTCGATTCGAATTCACTCAAAAGTCCTTTTCGGGTTTCGTCAGAAATAGACTTACCAGGGCCTATGATATTTACAGCCAGCAATCCAATGATTACAGCAAATAGCGTAGTGAATAAATAGATGCCTATCGTTTGGCCTCCCATTTTACTCAGCTTACTTATGTCTTTCAGGTCAGAGACTCCTTTTATTAGAGATACAATTATTAAAGGAACGGCTATTAACTTCAACAGATTGATAAAAATAGTACCAAATGGTTTGATGAAGTCACTTACAAATTCTTGCCAGCCAAAAGTACTTGCGATCCATCCAAATAGGACTCCCAATGCCATGCCGATAAGTATCTTCCAATGCAACGCAATATTCTTCATATCTCTTTGTAGATTCTATTGCTAAAAATAGGTATTTAATGTATAAAACAAGTCATTTTAGACAAGGTTAATCTGGGTGTGTCCCTTATATAGCATTTGGCTATGCACCACCTAGGCCTCCCGATCAAATGCTAGACAAGGGTCGGGCTCCTTCAGGCTCCGCTTTGCTCCGGTACGAGCATTCGTTCCTCTTGCTCGCACACTACACTATCGTGTAGTCCTTCCATATCCCTCACACAAAAAAAATAAAAAAGTAGAATACTTGTCTAGTTATAAGTATAAAACTTAATATAATTTTCTTAACTTTTCGTTTTCATAATTCTTTTCTCTGAGGAAACGAATTTGAAAGTTCGTTCTATGTTTTAGCTTGACATATAAAAGATAGTCTTTTAGGTAATTTGACGACCAAATAGAAAGTGAAATAAAGATGTTGAACTTGTATTATGTTTAACATTGCAAAACTTTAAAACCCATATGAAAAAGATTTTTGACTTTGATTTTTCACACCTAAGAGGAGATTTATTCGGTGGTATTACAGCTGGTATAGTTGCACTACCTCTAGCACTTGCTTTTGGGGTGAGTTCAGGTCTTGGGCCTAGCGCTGGTTTATATGGAGCTATCTTTATAAGTTTCTTTGCTGCACTTTTTGGAGGCACCAACACTCAAATATCAGGTCCTACGGCACCCATGACCGCTGTAAGTATGGTGATCATAGCAGGTATGGTAGCCTCTTTTGATGGAGAAGTAAGTAAAGCACTTCCTGCGATATTGACGGTTTTTTTATTGGCTGGTCTTTTTCAGATTGTATTAGGTGTCATTGGGCTTGGAAAGTATATTAGGTATATTCCTTATCCCGTTGTTTCAGGTTTTATGACAGCCATAGGAGTTATTATATTACTTACACAAATATTACCAGCTGTAGGTTATTACCCAAAAGAGGATACAGAGTTTGTCAATAAGTTTAAGCCCATGGCCGAGGAGCTTATTCTGGAGAATATTCTTAAAGAAGAAGCGGGTGAAGGAATTTTGGTTCTAGAGGATTTTGAAGAAACCTTAAAACGTGCCAAAAATATAACGCCAGCAATGATTAAAAAGGAATCACAAACCTTAGCTGGAAAGGACGCCTCTGGTGTTATTGGCGCACTAAAAGTTATGCCACGTGCATTCAAAAATATCAATTACCTCGAACTCCTATTAGCCTTTTTTACCATCTTGATTATATTTGGTTTCAAGCGAATCAGTACAAAGGTTCCCAGTACCTTGGTAGCATTAGTAGTGATGTCCTCGATAGCCATTGGTTTCGGCTTGGACTATAAAACGATAGAACAGATACCCAGTGGGCTACCTGTCCCTAATTTTAGCATGTTTAGTGCCTTTGATATTGGTAGTATAGCGCCTTATGTTTTTACTGCCTTGTCTCTTGCCTTATTAGGAGCGATAGATTCTTTACTGACCTCTGTTGTGGCAGATAATATGACAAAGACACAGCACAATCCCAATCGGGAGTTAGTAGGTCAAGGTATTGGTAATTCTATAGCTGCCATATTTGGAGGATTACCTGGCGCTGGTGCTACCATTAGAACTGTTGTAAACATCAATGCTGGTGGAAAAACCCGTTTATCAGGGATGATAGCTGGTGTTTTACTATTGATTATTATGTTGGCTTTTGCACCTATTGCTTCTTTAATACCTCAAGCGGTTTTAGCGGGTATTTTGATTACTGTAGGAATCAACGTGATGGATTATAAAGGCTTAAGAGCTATTCCATATATGCCTAAGGCAGAAGTGGTAGTGATGATTATCGTTTTGATATTATCCTCCGTTTGGGACCTAGTTTACGCTGTAGGTATTGGTCTAGTCATGGCCTCACTGATGTTCATGAAGAAGATTGGAGACTTAGCTTCTGAGCAATCCAAAGTAACCATACTCTCAGATGAACCCGTGTGGTCTGATGAAAAAGACTTTCCAAAGCACCTGATGGAAGAGGTATTCATCAAGCACTTAGAAGGACCATTATTTTTCGGATCTACTTCTGAATTTACCCAAATGTCCCAACAGATACCTGATACGGCATCTGTGATCATTATACGAATGGACAAAGTACCTTACTTAGATCAAACAGGTCTCTATGCCATGGAGGACGTCATTGTAAATCTTGCAAATACAGATAAACGAGTTCTGCTTACAGGGATTATAAAGCAGCCGAAATATATGATGGAGCGTATCGATATCATCCCCGATCTTATCCCAGAAGAATACATTTTCGAAAATTTCGCAACTTGTATTGAGTGGCTAAAATTGAATGTCGAAGATGAGTTTTAAGGGGAGCGTACCGTTACGGGTTTAACGGGAAGGAAAAAGATGCAGATGGAGAGTGGGGAAGTAATACCCATTATGACTATAGCGCAAGGATATACAATCCTGCAATTGGTAAATTTTTGAGCATAGATCCACTAACTCATGAGTTCCCAGATTATACACCTTATCATTATGTTCATAATAATCCAGTTAGGCTAACTGATCCAACTGGAATGAAAGCTGATTCTGCTTATACGGTCAATATCGAAACTGGAGAATATACAGTTGATCGTGATGCGGGGCTTGCAGGGGGAGATGAATATGATATAATTAATTTTGAGAAACCTCATCCAGCTTATAAAATTCCTGGAAATGGACAACTAACACAGATAGTACCTGTAAGTCATATAGATGAACCAGGTTATGGAGAGCCATATAGTATTAGGAAGCTAGGGTCACGTATTAATTACAATGCTTATACTCCTTCTCAATCAATCGTTACTACCGATTCTCCAATTGAATGGTTAATTGGAAGCGGTTTGGGTAAGAGAATGTTTAGTGTTTTTACTCGTGGAATGATATCAAAGGCTAGAACAGAAGTTACTTAAACAACTATTTCACAATTTTTGAAGAGCTCTACTATGAAAACTACACAAGGCGAAGTTTCATTGCCGATGGTCGAAAGGTATGTTAGGATGTTGGAAGCGGGTTCAACTGCTCCTGCAATTAGAGTTGTGGATGATGTAATTGTAGAAGGGAATCATAGATATGTTGCTGGAAGATTAGTCGGAGAAGTACCAGAACAGGTTCCAGGGGTATTGTCATCAAGCCAATTAAGTCGAGTCGTCCCCATTCAAAAAACTAAAGTTAGTCCCGTAGATTGGGACCCTCCAAAATAAATATTACATATGCTAATTTATTGTACTACAGGAAATGAAATTGAAATACCATTTGATCATTTAGATAATATCTGTATCGATAATTTAAATCTCCATCGGGCAATATTAGAAGGTTGTAATTTAGAAAATTCAAGCCTCCAGAAAGTAAATCTTAGAGGTGCATTTTTGTTTAAGTCTAATATGAGAAATTGCAATTTAAGGTATGCTAATATGATAGTTGCAGATCTTAGATCGGTAGATTTGGCATATTCGGATTTAAGGTGCGTCACTATGATTTCTGCTTTACTAGAAAATGCAAACCTTCAGTTTTCATCTTTAGAGGGTGCTATGATTGAAGGAGCAAATTTTAGTTCTGCAAATTTGAGAGGTGCAAATCTGAGGTGCAAAGGAATAGAAAGTGCTGTTTTTAAAAATGCGATTTATGATACAAGTACAATTTGGCCTATCAATTTTAGAATTGAAAATTACGGTGCAATTTTAGATGAATTGACAGAGGGGTAGACCCAGTTGGTCGAGGTCTGTGTTCAAAACGACAAACTAGGTATAATTAGTTTTCCCAGTTGGTCGAGGTTTGTTTTCAAAAGAAATATTAATAAAATGGTAAGTTCGTCGATTGGCTTTGCCATCGATGCTATACGCTTTTCAAGGATGAATACGCTTTTTGCGTTTTGAAATCTCTAATGGCGACATCAATAAAAAAGTAAATTTTTTCCCCGTTGGTCGCGGTTTGTCTGCAGAGCAAAAATACAAAAAAGAATAGTTGGTCGATTGGCTGTGCCATCGATCCCATACTCGTGTCAAGCTTAGTTTTATCTAGCCAATCTTTGAATTTGTCGTTTAGTGATAAAAGCGTCAATGAAAGTTTTAACAAGGTGCTTGTCTTCGGGTTCTAGTTTTTCTACTTCTTGAAATTGTCTTAATAGTTCTTTGTCTGTAAGCTGAGCTTCCACTTGCTCGGTTCCTCCCAGTTGGTCGAGGTTTGTTTTCAAAAGAAATAATACAAAAATGATAGGTTCGTCGAGTGGCTTTGCCCTTGCGTTAGGACACAAATATGATGTTTTATTATAATATGTTATATTGGTAGTGTTATTAAACGAGAAATTATGCAGAAGAACACAGTAACTAGTTGCTTTGGAGACAAGCGATTAGAAAAAAAAGGGCTGCCTAGAGGAGCGGTTATTATCGCAAAGAAGTAGTATTATTCACAAATTTAGTGCTAACCCAAGTGCACAAAAATCCTACTATCGTTTTTTAAATAATCCACGAGTTACAGAGAGGGAAATATTAAATTCGATGTATCAGGATTGCGCATCAAATTGCTCTGGAAGAAGGCTAGTTGTCTTTGCTGATAGTAGTAATATCATACTTCACAATAAAAAGAATCGAATCAAGGATGAGACAGGCTTAACAAGGATTGCGAATAATCAGCATCTAACGTATAAAGGGCTTTTGTTGCATACAAACCAAGTATTTGATCAGGATAATCATGAGGCTCTAGGCAATAGTCATACGATGTTTATAAAGCGAAAATTGATATCTAGAGCGCAAAAAGGAGAAGTTCAAAAACGATGTGTTGAAACGATTGAAGAAAAAGAGAGCTATAAGTGGATAGAAGGTTTTGAAGCATCAAAAGAGCTGCTAAAAAAATCATCAAAAATCACTTTTGTTGGTGATAGAGAGGCTGACATAATAGAGTTAATTGACCGTTTACCAGATGAGAAAACAGATTTAGTGATTCGCAGTTGTCATAATAGAAACGTGCTTGATAAGGAGGGGAATAGAAGGAAAATTATTGACGTTTTATCAAGTTGTAAAAAGCAAGGTAAAATGAATTTATTAGTAAGAGGGAAGAACAGAAAGAGGAGAAAAGCGCAACTAGAAATTAGATATACAAAGGTCGGTTTAACTTGGCATCACAGTAAAAGGATAAAGAAAAAGTATCATCAAAATGCTGTACCTGTTTACGTAGTAGAAATTAGAGAAAAGAGCCATAAAGGATTTAAGAGTGAGCCTCCACTGGTTTGGAGGTTGCTTACTACAAAAATTATAGAAAATGTAGAGCAGGCAAAGGAAGTAGTAGATATTTATAAGCTCAGATGGAGAGTTGAGGAGTATTTTAAATTACTTAAAAGTGATTGCTATGATATTGAAAATACAGAATTAACGAAAGGCAAAAGTATTAGAAAATTAATTTTATATGTCATGAAAGCAAGTATAAAAATTCAGCAATTAAAGGCAGCCAGAAATGGCAGTAAGGACACACCGTTACAGACTGTATTTGATGAAGAAGAAATAGAATACTTACATTTAATCAATCCCAAGCTAGAAGGAAAAACAGCAAAGCAGCAGAACCCGTATCCTAAAAATGAGTTAGCCTATGGCTCTTGGATAATAGCCCGTCTAGGAGGCTGGAAAGAGTTCTATGATACTAAAAGACCACCAGGAACAAAAAC
>CALJVI010000243.1 GCA_937974575.1 uncultured Saprospiraceae bacterium
AGCACATGTGAAATTCTTGAAATTACTAAATCTGTAAATAACTCATCCGTTATTGCTGGAGATACATTAAGCTATACACTTACTTTTGATAACCCTACTTCTCTTTCTTATACTAACCTTATTATTTCAGACACCATCTTGAACTGCCAAACTTATATCGCTGGTACTGCGACGAATGGCGCCGTATTTAACAATGGTGTTTTAGACTTTACTGTTGCTAATGTCTCACCTTTCACTTCTCATGAGTTTACCTTCCAAACCGTAGTTGACCCCAACTTGACATCCGTTGCGGAGACCTTCTTCGAGGATGCCGAGAATGGAAACAACAGTTGGATTACCACCGCTGCAAATGCAGGTCTTCCTACATGGGAAATAGATAACAGCAACCCTTACGCTGGAGCTTCTAGTTGGTTTGCAGAAAACAATAGCACACAACCAAATACAAAAACACTGGTATTAAAATCACCCAAAAAACTTGCTGCAAACAGTGAGTTGAAATTTTGGCACACCTACAATAGCGCTGCCAATTCAGATGGTGGAACCGTAGAAATAAGTATTGACAACCAAAATACTTGGATAGACCTGGATACTTATTTTACACAAAATGGATACGACGCTATCATCTTCAACGACCCCAATTCACCCGGCTTTGGTGGCATGGCAAATACTACTTATGTAGAGACAATAGCTGATTTAAGCTCTTTCGCTGGAGAATATATTTTCTTAAAATACACCATGCATCTTCGAGGCACACCCATAGGAATAGGTTGGAACATAGACAATATAGAAATCTCTTCTGTCGAAAAAACCATTGACAATATCGGTTATTTTACAGCGGATGTGGATATCAATGAATCGCGTAATATCTTTCCTCCTATAAACATTATCCCTGCTACCTGCACTGATGGTATTCAGAATGGCTCTGAAACAGGCATAGACGCAGGCGGATCCTGTACCATTACCGGCCCATGTGATTTTGACCTTACTTTAAGTGGAAGTCCAACTACTGGCGAAACCTTCCAAGTAGAAAATCAAATTACATCCACTGCCAATGTAGGTCCCAATACCAACTACTTTGCGACTACTATCCTGCTCGAAAATGATTTTGAAGTAGTTATTGGTAATGAATTTTTAGCAGAAATAAATCCTTGTACTGCATTTACCAACAGCGATGAATTGGCCCTTAAGGTAATCTCTACAATACAAAATGCAAATCAAAACATTACACTGGTAGATATAAATATTCCTGTAGCTGGAACATACCGCTTATCACTTGAAACCATAAATGGTGACTCGATTAGCATCCCAGAGCAAAGCTTAAAGACAGGAGTCAATAGAATAAGTATAGAAACCAATAAGGAGATACTTCCAGGCAGCATCACCATTTTCAGGAAGTAAGATTCACTGTAAATACCAAAAAAAAGCCCCTAAGCAAATTTGCTTAGGGGCTTTTTTATTTCGTATAAATTCCGATCTATTATACCGACTGTATCACATCATACTTTGTAATAATGTGCTTTGTCCCAGAGTTATCTATTGCGATCACTGCAGGTATCTTTCGACTGATATATTTACCCAACTGACTACAAGGTAGATTCACATCTACAGTCGGGAAAGGATCATCCATCACTGCCTTCACTAAAGTATCATTCGCAGCATTCGGATTTTCAAAAATAAAAGTTAGCACATTGGATTCGTTTATGGAGCCCACGATCTCCTCTCCATTCATTACTGGCAATTGAGAAATATCTTTTTCTTTCATTAGCCCAATCACATCACTCAAAGTATGATCATGATTTACTGAAAGAAACTCCTTATTACTTTTTGAGGCAATCAGATCCTTCACACTCATCTCTTCATCTAAGAATCCTCTTTCACGCATCCACTCATCATTGAATATCTTTCCGACATAACGACTACCATGATCATGAATGATCACCACTACTACATCATCCTTAGTCAGCTTATCTTTCATCTGAAGCAAGCCCGCAAAAGCAGAACCCGCAGAATAGCCCAAAAGCATCCCCTCCTCTTTGGCCAGCCTTCTAGCCATCACTGCACCTTCCTTATCTCCTACTTTTTCAAAGTGATCGATCAGAGAGAAGTCTACATTCTTTGGAAGAATATCCTCACCGATCCCCTCTGTGATATAAGGGTAAATTTCCTTTTCATCAAACTCACCCGTCTCGTGGTACTTCTTAAAAACCGAACCATAGGTATCGATTCCCCACATTTTTATGTTTGGATTTTTCTCTTTCAAGTATTTACCGGTACCTGATATAGTACCTCCAGTACCCACACCAGCTATTACATGCGTCACCTTACCTTCTGTCTGTGCCCAAATTTCTGGACCTGTAGACTCGTAGTGAGCAGTACGATTACTTAGATTGTCATATTGATTTGCCCAAAACGAATTGGGTATTTCATTACTTAGTCGCTCTGCTATAGAGTAATAAGATCGAGGATCTTCTGGCGTCACATTGGTTGGGCAGACAATTACTTCCGAACCCATAGCTCTAAGTAAGTCAATCTTTTCTTTCGACTGCTTATCCGAAGTAGTAAAAATACTCTTATACCCTTTCACACAAGCAGCTATTGCTAGACCCATACCTGTATTACCCGATGTACATTCTATGATCGTTCCACCTGGCAAAATACGCCCTGCTTTTTCGGCATCTTCCAACATTTTGAGTGCCATTCTATCTTTTATTGAGTGGCCCGGGTTGACTGTTTCCAGCTTCACAAGGACCAAAGCTGGGATATCCTCGATGACTTTATTTATCTTCACTAGAGGCGTATTGCCTATGACTTCAAGGATATTATCTTTGTATTCCATACTGATTTATTTATGATAGCTCAAACTAACAAAAAAGTTAGCATTAACCCCGCCCAATTCCTTAGCTACTTTGGGAGATACTACGATTATTACTTTATTAGGATATTTAGGGGGTATTTTCCCTAATACCTTTGTATAGATTTTACGGCCCGTATCAGGGTTTGTTATTTCTATCATGGTATTTTTTGGGGCATTTCTATGCATTACGTAGTAATCAAAGTCTTCTCCAGCAGATTTATTCCAATAAGCAGCACCTCTTTCTTCTATTAGCTCTTTGCTGTTTGCACCTTTTGCTGTAAACTCATTTCTAAATGCCTCATTATGACGACTATAGTATACTGCCTTAGCTTTTACGGGCTTTCCAAAGTGATTTAGACCTACAGACGGAATCCAGCCCACATGCAAAAACCTTCCTACCGTAATATCCGCTTCCTCAATTCCATTTAGCTCCAACAACTTTTCAAGTTTCATTGAAAAAGCGCGCTTGGCAATCCCATACGGCGTATCTCCCTTTTTAACGGTATAAAAAACCTTCTCTAGCATAGCATATCTATTAGCCTTACTCAGATCCTGAATCAAATGTTTTTTGTCTATTGGTATTTTGAGCTCCATTCCAACCGTCTCCTCTCCAAGTATCATGTCAGGATTAAAACGTTTGATGTCATATAGTGGGACGTCAAAAAATTGGCTTATCCCATATAGACTTTGTCCTTCACCTATGATGTGCTGAATAAAAATGGTCCCCGCAGGAGTTCGATCCACATTTACCATCCCTTGCAAGTACCTATCCTCCATCATATTTTGAGAAAAAAGTAAACTTGTTAGAAAAAGTAAACTTATTGTAGTGCTTAGCATTACCTTTAATACCATATCTGTTTTGAGACGTCGCATTAGTTCTCTAATGGAATTTATCAAGTTCAAGGCAAAAAACGCAGCAACAGACTTTTCTATTGCCTGTATTTTCAACGCTGAAATTGGTACAATCTGTCGAAAAATAAGTGAAGTTCTACAACTGATATGGTATAATGTGCGCATTGGCATAAATTTTTAAACTCGATGTAATTTCTACTGCTTAGCTAGCAAAAATAGACATTTATATATTATTATTTCTAAATATATGAAAACCCTTGGTATAATACCTGCACGATTTGCTTCCACCCGTTTTCCGGGCAAACCCCTTATTGACCTACTAGGCAAGAGCATGATTCAACGTGTCTACGAGCAATGCACCAAAGCATCTATGCTTGATCAGGTCATCGTCGCGACAGATGATCAGCGGATCTACGATCATGTGCTTGCTTTTTCTGGAGAAGCCATGATGACCTCTACTGATCATCAGACGGGCACTAGTCGCTGTGCCGAGGTAGCTCGTCATATAGCGGATGCAGACTTGATTATTAACATTCAAGGCGACGAGCCAGCTATTGCTCCCGAGCAAATAGATGAGCTCATCAAAATAAGTAATACAGGGATCGCAACCCAAGCCAAGCA
Source organism: uncultured Saprospiraceae bacterium (assembly GCA_937974575.1). Taxonomy (GTDB): domain Bacteria; phylum Bacteroidota; class Bacteroidia; order Chitinophagales; family Saprospiraceae; genus JALZVN01. The sequence continues at coordinate 4,328 of CALJVI010000243.1, forward strand.
TATTTCTGCTACCGAAGATCTATTCAACTCCAACGTCGTCAAAGTAGTATTCGACACCAATAAACGAGCACTCTATTTCAGCAGACAAGCTATCCCCTTTGGGCGAGCGCAGGACAAATTTGCTTGGACACGCAATCACGATTACTATCAACATATTGGTCTATATAGCTTTGATCGCAACACCCTTCTTGGACTAGAAGACCTACCAGAAAGCGGCCTAGAAAAAATGGAATCCTTAGAACAACTTCGTTGGTTGGAGCATGGTATTCCGATCACTGTAGGATTGACCAAGTATACTTCCATCAGTATTGACACCCCTGAAGATGCAGACCGCCTCAGGCAATTCCTAAAATCAAACACACTGTGATCCAGCCATTCAAATATTGCCCATACTGTAGTGGAAGTATTGAATACAAGCACATCCCTGACGACACGCAGCTGAGGCATGTTTGCACCCAATGCAAAAGCATCCACTATCTCAATCCAAAAATCGTCACAGGAGTATTGCCTATTTATAAAGAAAAAGTCCTCCTTGCCCGCAGAGCTATAGACCCTTGCAAAGGCCTATGGAATGTCCCCGCCGGATATATGGAAAATGGAGAAACCATTGAAGATGGAGCTCAACGAGAATTATGGGAAGAAGCTTTTGCCAAAGTAGAAAACATACGACCACACCTCATCTACTCCATTGAGCAAATCAACCAAGTCTACGTATTATTCTTAGGAGATCTTCTTGGCCCTGAATTTTCAATAGGCATCGAAAGTCTTGAAGTAAAATTATTTTCTGAAGCAGAAATTCCTTGGTCCGAAATAGCCTTCACCAGCACAGCCGTATGCATCAAACGATATTTCAAGCATCGCAGTACAGCACCCACAAAAGTATTTGTCGAAAAATATCAGTCCGACAAAAAGCTATGATCAAATGCCATTGGCAATAAATGAGCAGCCGATTCATACACTATGATCTTTCCCGTTTCACCAAACATGACTACTTGCATCGGCACACCTTGCTTTTGCTCAAACTCCAATAGTACTTGTCTGCAAGCACCACAAGGAGCCACAGGTTCCGTGATTTTTTGCTTTGGATTTTTTGCCGTGACTGCCATTACTCTTACAGCAATACTCGGATACTGGCTATGCACACTCGCCAGCGCAACTCGCTCCGCACAAAGACATAGTGGATACGAAGCATTCTCAAAATTGGACCCTTTCACAAGCAATCCATTTTCCAAGAGTGCCGCTGCTCCTACCAAAAAATTTGAGTAAGGCGCATAGGCATCATTTAGTGCCTCTCTCGCCGTAGCTACTACCGCAGCCAACTCCATAGGCAATGTATCATCACTAGAATATATTTTCACATTCGTATTATCCATATCCAAATGTACGGATTAGATCCACGCTTGTTGTAATTCTCCTTTCTTAGATTGAGCATTTTTTGGGGCCTACCCATGCAGGTAGGGCCACGCTACCATGCAAGCCCACCCTACCTGCATGGGTCGCTATGTTCTCAGACTCCGCATACGCTCGGTCCTTGATCTTCGCCTAAAAAAAAAGGCTACGATCTGCGGACTGTCTCGTCCCTCGACATCTTTCACAGCGCTAGTCCATAAAAACAAATTTACAAGCCAGGAAGAGTGACACGATCGCAATAATAATGCACAACCCGTGATTGCCAATCCTGAAAGAGTAACATAATCACAAAACAATATAGACCAAAAAAAACAACTCTGGAAGAGTAACACGATTGTAACCAAAATGCACAACACATACTATCAACCCTAGAAGAAAGATATAATTATAGCGCAATAAAGAACAGTCAATTTCAACTCTGGAAGAGTGACACGATTGTAACCAAAATACACAACACATACCTATCAACCCTGGAAGAAAGATATAATTATAGCGCAATAAAGAACAGTCAATTTCAACTCTGGAAGAGTGACACGATTGTAACCAAAATGCACAACACATACTTATCAACCCTGGAAAGCCTGCCCCGAACTTTCTTCGGGAGGGGGTGATATGATTACAACACCATCAAGAATAAAAACCGACGCTGAAAAGGTGCCATAATCATTACTACGGAAAATTAGAAAATCAACACACTCCTATCAAAAAATTACTTTTTAAATATAATATCTAAAACCTTGGGAATAATTGGGTTTCTATTTTTAGTATCCCATACTATTGAAAGCTCAGTCCGCTGAGGAATCTTTTTTAGCTCAATAAATTTCACATCCATATCATAACCCAGAGCTAAAGAACTAGGCACAATAGAAATCCCGAAATTATTCTCTACCAATCTAAAAATCGTATTGGCATGAACTGTACTGTGTGATATAATGGGCGAAAAACCAGCATACTCAAATACGCTCATCACCTTCTCGTAATATACCTGACTATACTCCTTTTCAAAAAGTATGAACGGCTCCTCTTTCACTTGCGCTAAGGATTTAAAATTCCGCTTATTTAATTTATGCGCAGACGGCAAGACCAGGGAAAAAGTATCCGTAAAAACAGGCTTTAGGTTCAGCCCGGCTGGCACCCTATCCAAACGTACAAAGCCTAAATCTATTTTTTGTGCTTGGACCCCTTCTATCTGCTTCTGATTATCCAACTCATTCAATCCAAACTTTATTTGAGGATAGACATCCCTAAAAGTCAATAGCAAATCAGGAATTACATTTTGCATAGCAGACCCCACATAGGCGATATTCACTTTCCCTTCCTGCCCCTTACCTATCAGCTGTGTGTGAAATAATACCTTTTCAAATTCTCTGGTAAGAAGCTTTACTTCTTTTTGTAAGTATACCCCTGCGGCTGTGAGTTGCACGTTTTTATTATCACGCACAAAGAGCTGGGTTTGTAATTCCTCTTCCATTTGCTTTATCTGTCGACTCAAGCCAGGCTGAGAAATAAACAGCTTCCTCGCGGCTCTGCCAAAGTGCAACTCCTCGGCTACTTGGGCAAAGTAGCGCAAATGTCTCCATTCTATACGATTACTCATAGTTATCAATTATTAACATAAATGGTCTTTTTAATTATCAAATATAAGCTTAGATTTGATAAAATGATATAGCATGTTTAAATATGGACTTGACCAACTTACTGTTGGCATCGCAATAGAAATCGCAAATAAGCAAACCAAAGGAATACTCGCTCCAGAAGCCCTTGAAAAAATCAAGCTCAGCAATGAAACTGTTCTCGCCATCGCCAATGGCGACAAGTTAGTATATGGAATCAACACAGGCTTTGGCCCCCTTTGCAATGCCATAATACCCAAAGAGCAAACCAGCCAGCTGCAAAAAAATCTACTTCTCAGCCATAGTGTTGGTGTAGGCGATCCGGTAGATCCATTCATCGCCAAGCTCATGCTTATTCTGAAAGTACATTCCTTAGCCAAAGGATTCTCTGGAATCTCCGTAGAAGTACTGGAAAGAATGCTCTGGCATATTGAAGAAGATATAATACCTGTAGTACCCGAGCAAGGCTCCGTAGGAGCCTCTGGCGACTTGGCTCCATTGTCTCACCTCTTCATTCCACTCTTAGGAGAAGGAGAAGTATTCTACGAGGGAAAAAGAATGCCAAGTGCCGAAGTATTGGCCAAACATGACAAACCAATTCTTGCGCTTCAGCCTAAGGCAGGACTAGCTTTGATCAATGGTACCCAATTCATCGCTGCACATGCAATCATGGTGGTTGACAAATTGCACAACTGTCTAGAACATGCAGACATGATAGCAGCAATGATGATCGAGGGACTGCAAGGATCCAAAATGCCCTTTCATCCAGAGCTGCACAAAACACGTCCTTATGCTGGGAATAGCCATGTAGCACAGCGTATTTTCCACTATTTGGATAATTCTGAAATCATGGAAGATCATAAGAATTGTGAAAAAGTACAAGATCCCTATTCGCTCAGATGCGTTCCTCAAGTACATGGCAGTTCCAGATCCGCTTGGCTACATCTCAAAGAAGCAGTAGAAATAGAAATCAATTCCGTAACCGATAACCCTATTGTCTTTTCAAAAGACTTCACTATTAGTGGCGGCAATTTTCATGGACAGCCTTTAGCGCTTCCATTAGATTATGCCTGTCTCGCTGCCGCGGAATTGGGCAATATATCAGACCGTAGATCTTATCTGGCTCTTGAAGGAAAAAGCCCAGGAGTACCTAAATTATTATTAGAAAGCACTGGTCTAAATTCAGGTTTTATGATCGTACAATATACTAGTGCAGCATTAGTGAGTGAAAACAAAACGCTTTGTTTTCCTGCCAGCGCAGACAGCATCCCTACTTCTTTAGGGCAGGAAGATCATGTCAGTATGGGCTCTATTGGAGGCAGAAAAACACTGAGAGTTTGTACAAACTTAGAACGAATTTTAGCTGTTGAATTATTAATTGCAGCTCAAGCCATGGACTTTCAAAGACCCAAAAAATCAAGTACAGTTTTGGATAAAGCTCATGCTGAAGTCAGAAAAACCATAAGCCACGCGACAGAGGATAGGCTTTTTGGAATTGATATCAACAAGGCTATAAAGATTATACAAGAAAGACCACTTAGGGATATCATGAATAAAAATAACCCTTCAACACCTAGCCCTCATCAACCATTATTTGAATTATAAGATTATAGCTATGATAAATACAACTACCAGTTTTAAAGATCAAATTCTACAAGGTATCCCCAGCACGCTACCTAGTCCTAAGCCATATCCTACTGATGCGAATAGAGCACCACTCAGAAAGGACATCCTTAGTAAGGAAGAGAAAAAGCTTGCACTACAAAATGCATTACGGTACTTTCCTCAAGAATGGCATGAGACGCTTGCACCAGAGTTTCATCAAGAACTTCAAGACTACGGTCGGATATACATGTATCGGTTTAAACCAAGCTACAAAATGTATGCGCGTCCGATAGAAGAGTATCCTGCACAAACCAAGCAGGCAGCCTCCATAATGCTGATGATCCAAAACAATCTAGATCCAGCAGTAGCGCAACACCCAGAAGAGTTGATCACCTACGGTGGTAATGGTGCCGTATTCCAAAATTGGGCGCAGTACACACTTACCATGCAGTATCTAGCGACCATGACCGATGAGCAAACCTTGCATATGTACTCTGGACATCCTATGGGTCTATTTCCATCATCAAAAGAAGCGCCCAGAGTTGTCGTCACCAATGGTATGATGATTCCCAACTATTCTAAGCCTGATGACTGGGAAAAATATAACGCACTAGGCGTGACGCAATACGGTCAGATGACTGCTGGCTCCTACATGTATATAGGACCTCAAGGCATCGTACACGGTACTACGATCACCGTTATGAATGCGTTCAGAAAAGTACTTCCAGCTGGAGAAGATTGTAAAGGAAAAATATTCCTAACTGCAGGGCTTGGGGGCATGAGCGGAGCGCAACCTAAGGCAGGAAATATTGCAGGCTGTATAACCATTTGTGCAGAAGTAAATGAAAGTGCCGCAAAGAAGCGTCACGAGCAAGGATGGGTAGACGTACTAGTTGACAATATAGATGACTTAGTCACACGTGTAAAAACAGCGCAAGAAGCAAAAGAAGTGGTGTCTATAGCTTATCAAGGAAACGTAGTCGACATCTGGGAAAGATTTGATAAAGAGGATATATTTATCCACTTAGGATCAGACCAAACCTCCTTGCACAATCCATGGTCAGGCGGATACTACCCTGCTGGAATGTCATTTGAAGAGGCCAATACTATGATTCGGGAACAACCTGAGCAATTCAAAGAGAAGGTTCAAGAATCACTACGAAGACATGCAGATGCCGTCAACAAACATACCGCAAAAGGAACCTACTTCTTTGATTATGGGAATGCATTTTTATTAGAGTCGTCTCGCGCCGGGGCAGACATCATGCACGAAAATGGAATTGACTTCAAGTATCCTTCATATGTACAAGACATCCTTGGCCCTATGTGTTTCGACTATGGTTTTGGTCCATTTCGTTGGGTATGTGCATCTGGCGACAGTGCAGATCTGGACAAAACGGATGCCATCGCTGCAAAGGTTTTGAAAAGAATCAAGGCCACAGCGCCTCCAGAAATCCAGCAACAAATGCAGGACAACATTACTTGGATTGAAGATGCTAAGCAAAACAAATTGGTTGTGGGTTCTCAAGCGAGAATTCTCTATGCTGATTCTCAAGGAAGAATAGAAATCGCACAAGCATTTAATGAAGCCATTCTTTCTGGTGAACTTTCTGGGCCTGTCGTTTTAGGTAGAGATCATCACGATGTGAGTGGTACAGATTCTCCTTATCGAGAAACCAGTAATATATATGATGGCAGCAAATTCACAGCCGACATGGCTATACATAATGTTATCGGAGACAGTTTCAGAGGTGCTACTTGGGTGTCTATTCACAATGGTGGTGGCGTAGGCTGGGGAGAGGTCATGAATGGAGGTTTTGGTCTATTATTAGACGGCAGTGAAGAGGCTGGAAAGCGGCTTGAGAAGATGTTATTCTATGATGTAAACAACGGTATCGCTAGAAGAAGTTGGGCTAGAAATGAGGGTTCTATTTTTGCCATCAAACGTCAAATGGAGAAAACTCCAAATCTAAAAGTCACCTTACCCAACATAGTTAAAGACAATCTACTGAACAATTTAATTTCATAAAATGAGCTGGATAAAAACGATTACCTACGCCGAAGCAACGGGCAAACTAAAACAATTGTACAATAGAGTAAAAGGGCCAGACAATAACGTGGACAATGTATTGAGCATACACAGTCTACGCCCACATACACTGTCTGCACATATGGGCTTATACAAAGCAGTCATACACCATAGTGGAAACAGCTTACCAAAATGGTATTTGGAAACATTAGGTATCTATGTCAGCCATTTAAACATATGTACATACTGCGTTGCTCATCATAGCGAGGGTTTGAAAAGGCTTGTAGACAAAGAAGAATATGACAACATTCAAGCCTGCATAATAAAAGACCAACCTCATTTCCATTTCAAAGGGAAGTGGCTGGAAGGCATGGAGTATGCAAAACTTCTTACCAATGATGTTCATTTAGTTGAAGAGGCCGCAGTTGCAAAACTAAAATCGGCTGAATTTACAGATGGAGAAATTCTCGAAATAAATCAACTCGTAAGTTATTTTAATTATGTCAACCGAACAGTCCTAGGACTGGGTGTCAATACCAAAGGTGATATTCTCGGCCTTTCGCCAAACAATAATGAAGATCCAAACAACTGGTCACATGCATAACACAAATCACGTATTAATCGGTCCATTCAGACAAGTATTGCCCATGTCTAAGCTTGACCTAAAAGGGGCACTCAGAGATGAGCAACTTCCCATTATCGAAGAAGGAGGTATACTCGTATTGAACGATAAAATAGTAGCGGTGGATACTTATAAAAAACTAAGTACTCAACACCCCGAATGCACAAAGCACGAGATAGATGAAGACATGGTCCTAATGCCAGGCTTCATTGATGCGCATACCCATATCTGTTTTGCGGGCACACGCTCCTTTGATTACGCCGCTAGAAATAATGGAAAGACTTATCTAGAAATTGCCAAAGGCGGCGGTGGAATATGGAGCACCGTGACACAAACCAGAGCAGCCGATCAAGACAAATTAGTACAACTCATGCTCCCTAGAATGGATAAGCAAATATCCAACGGCATCACAACCACTGAAGTAAAAAGTGGGTATGGTCTCCATGTAGATCACGAACTCAAAATGCTCCGCGCCATAAAAGAAGCGAACTCCAAGCACGAACTAGATCTTATCAGCACTTGCTTAGCTGCACATATATGTCCAAAAGATGTAGATCTCAATGAAGAAGAATATATGCAGTATGTGTTGGATGAATTGGAGCCAAAAATAAAAGAAGAAAATCTTACCAAGCGGTTTGACATATTTATCGAGGACAGTGCCTTCACTCCTGCACTATCAAAGAAGTACTTGATAGAGTTGAAAAATCGTGGCTATGATATCACTGTACACGGCGATCAATTTACACCCGGTGGAAGTCAGGTAGCCATAGATGTAGCCGCGTTGAGTGTAGATCATCTCGAAGCAAGTGGAGACAAAGAAATTGCCGCATTGGGAAAGAGCAATGTTATTCCTGTTGCATTGCCAGGAGCAACGATTGGCTTAGGGTGTCCATTTACACCAGCTAGAAAGTTGCTGGATGCTGGCTCAAGTTTAGCCATAGCAAGTGACTGGAATCCTGGAAGTGCACCACAGGGAAACTTGCTAAGTCAGGCTGCCCTACTAGGCACTTTTGAAAAGTTAAGTGCAGCAGAGATATTTTCTGGAATCACTTTCCGTGCCGCTGCGGCTCTAGGTCTTGAGGATAGAGGAACCATTGAAGAAGGTAAAATAGCTGATCTGGTTGCCTTTCCAACTGCTGATTTTAGAGAGATACTTTATCACCAGGGCGAGATGAAGCCAGCTCAGGTTTGGAAAAAAGCACAACATATGCTGAGTCAAGACTAATTTTGACCAACTGAAGCCAAGCAATTTTGATCCAGTACTATTGCATATAGCATGAGCACTGGATCAAAATAACGCGGTGCCAATGCTAACTAGCGGCGTCATGTAGTATCTACAATAATAGAACGAAACCCAAACTTTGACTCTTGGACAAGCGATGTGCAATGGTGCCGCCTTTTTGCGGCAGTGCGCAGCACCGAGTGAATAACGAGCCATGGAACGTAGCGACCCCGCTGAGAAAAAGCGAGTCCATTTTTTTGGACTTGCTTTTTCTCAGCGGGGATGGCCCCAAACAATAAATAAACTGCAAGCGATGAAAACCATAAAATTGACCAAAAAGTACATAACACTAAAAATAGGCCTCTAGAAAGCAGAGGATTTAGAGGATTTGGTGCAATATTCGCACTCTACAATTATAAATAAAAAAGCATGCAAAAAATACTAGTCATAGGCGCAGGAAGATCTGCCACTTCACTGATAAAATACCTACTCGAAGAAGCTAAAACTAAGGAATGGAACGTCAC
>CALJVI010000244.1 GCA_937974575.1 uncultured Saprospiraceae bacterium
CAAGGAATACCTTGTCTCTCCCCCGCCCACCATCTGGATGCCGTTTCTATCCCTTATCCTCTAGGGCTTCCTGCTATTCGCATCGCCTTCCAAAACTATCTAAAAATATGGGTTCAATAAATAACTAGAACGCTTAAATGATCTTAGTATTGGTGAATAGAATAAAGCTATCTGACTTCCCGTTTGCAGTGTGCAACAGGGAACTCTATAATTAATTAACTTAAGCTGTCAGGTAATTCTATGTTTAATAGCCAGACTTAAAAATCAACCCTGGAAGGAAAAAATGATTGTTGCAAAAGTTCATAACATATGATTTTCAATCCTGGAAGGTTGACATTATTGTAGCAATGTGCATAACATATAATTTTCAACCTTGTAAGAGTAAAATGATTATAGCAAAAGAGCATAACATATGATTTTCAACCCTGGAAGAGTAAAATGATTATAGCAAAAGTGCATAACATATGATTTCCAACCCTGGAAGGGTAAAATGATTGTAGCAAAAGTGCATAACATATGATTTTCAACCCTGGAAGGGTGACATGATTTCTACACGCTTCGAGTTGGATATCGTCTGCCATAAAGTTGTGCCTAATTGAGTACACAAGCTAGTACAATCCTATATTCCATTTTACTATCCAATATGCGAAAAGTCAGATAAAAAATAATTTATGATCTTACAAGTGCGTCTTTTTTTTTCGATTTTAATGCATAATTCCTGTAGCACTTTACCCACAAAAAGACTTATTTATTGTATATTCGGATTCTCTTGAATATATCACGTAAACAACAATCCCCCTTTCCCTAAACCAAAACAAGCTAATAAGAGTTGGCCGAAGATCTCTAATTTAGACTTGCATCTATTACTTAACATGGAATTGAATAAATGTTATGCTAAAATTTAATGTCTCAACATTACTTGTTGTCATACTGGTATTTTTAGGGTCCCTTTCGCTATCTGGACAAATAAACTATACTGCACACGATAGAATCACCCCTTACAATGGAGGATTTCACTATGGAGTCAACATGGGTGGCTATGATTCATCTAGCAATATTTCTCCTTACAATGGAGACATCCTACCTTGGACCGACGATGAGCTAGCAGAAATATGCATTGGAAATCCTGCATTAGGCATTCCCGGGACTGGCGCAACTTCTATTAGGTTATCGCTTCCTGATAGTTTCCTCATAGAACAACCTGATTTGTACGATGCAAGAATAGAAGAATTTCAAAAATATAGTCTTCTAGGTTTAAAGGACCATACCGTTTTTTTGAATGATCCCCACCCAAGTCATAGAGATTATACCGAATATTGCCCGGGCAAGCCATCTAAAATTTTCAAAAACCTTCATCTTCCAATTTGGGACAATGGTGCAAATGGTACACCATATACAGATGAAAATCACTACGCAAAATACGTTTACGAAGTAGTATCTCGATATGGACAATGGGTCAAATACTGGGAAGTCTGGAATGAACCAGATTTCACAAGATCTACAAACAATGTTTTAGAATCCGGACTACCTGGATCTTGGTGGTCAGAGGATCCCAGTCCATGTGACCTAAATGGAGCTTTTGGAATCCAAGCACCTGTCTCTCATTATGTCAGAATGCTTCGCATAACATACGAGATCGTAAAAACACTATACCCAGAAAGCTATGTAGCATTAGGTGGTATCGGTTATCCAAGCTTTTTAGATGCGGTATTGAGAAATACGGACAACCCAAATAATGGGGATATATCCTCAGAGTACCCAAACACAGGAGGCGCATATTTTGATGTACTGAGCTGGCACTTCTATCCACATGTTGATGAAGCCTTTAAAATTTGGAATCAAGATAATGTACCTCCGAGTCATGATTTTAGAAGATATTCAGATGCAGGATATGAGGGATTCTTAGAAAGAGCACAAGAGTATGCGAACGTTCTTGAGGACAGAGGTTATGGCACAACCTATCCTCGCAAACTACAAATCAACACCGAGACAAATGTTCCTAGAGTTGAATTAGTTAATCAAAATAGTGGAGGCGGCAACCAGCTTCAAGCCAATTACAACACCAAAGCTATGCTGGCTGCCATGAAGTCAGGATTAGATCATTTGCACCTTTATCACATAGGAGAAAAAAGAGAAGAATATAGTGTGTGGGAATTACAACATCAATGGGATATGATGGGACTATACAAAAACCTACTTACTCAAAATAAAAATACTGCCGAGCATACGGATGCAGGAGTGGCCATAAAGACCATGTCGGATGCACTCAAAGGTTACTGGTATGATGAAGGAAAAACAAATCAACTGCAACTTCCAGAAAATGTAAAAGGAGGTGCTTTCTCCAACCCAGCAGGAGAAACGACTTATATGCTCTGGGCTAGAACTTTTAGAGACCGAAGTGAAGAAGCGAGTGCTACTTATACTTTCCCATCTACTTTACCATGGACTAACAATGGCTCTGCAACTTTAAATAAAAAAGAATGGAATTACTTTCGTACCAGTATAGAAACTTCGGTAAGTTTCAAGAATGTAGCCTTGACAGGTAATCCAGTGTTCCTATCACTCAACAATACGGTTTCACCATGCGATGGTCTTACAGTATCGGTTAGCTCTGAAGGGCCTACTTGTTTTGGATATACGAATGGGACTATATCCGTAAATGCTTTTAGCGGTGTGGGACCCTATTTTTTCAAGTGGGAGGATGGATCTGAATCTCCTCTCCGAAATAACCTTGCGGAAGGGACCTATTATGTAACCGTCACAGATGGCAATGGCTGCAATGTCAACCAAGCAGTACTACTGAATGCGCCAAACCCAATGAATGCTACTGTCCAAATCAAGAACGAAACTATAGCTGGACTCCAAGATGGAAGCCTTATAGCCTTTGCATCGGGAGGCACTCCTGAGTACACCTATCACTGGTCAAATAATGTAACTGGTCAAACCAACCAAGGTCTCGGCGCTGGCAATTATAGCCTCACGGTCAATGACTCTCAAGGTTGTCCAGTCATCAAAGATGTAGTTATTGAATCAGACGATATCGGCTGTGGCACTTACCGCTTGATCCCTGTCAAAACAGATCTCACCTGCTTCAACTCTATGGATGGAACCATATCTGCAAACCCACAAGGCGGTACTGGCAACAGTACTTTCCTTTGGAATACTGGTGCGGTAACGGAATATATAAGCGGTCTGGCAGCAGGCACTTATCGAGTAACCGCAACTGATGAACTTGGCTGTACAACTATCTCAACTACGGAAATAACGAGCCCATTACAGCTATCTTTAGTTATTATCGCAAACCAGCCATCGGCTAATGGTACTGATGATGGAAGTGCATCAGCTTTTGTAAATAATGGTACTGCAGCCTATTCTTTCCTTTGGAGTAACCAAGAGACAACAGCCACTATATCCAATTTAGCACCAGGCGTATACAGTGTGACTGTTGTTGACGCTAAAGGCTGCCAAATTTCAGACCAAACAGAAATCATTTCCTCTGAACCCGACTGTCAGAATTTTGCTGTCAGCATCGGTGCCAATAATTATAGTAATCCTAGATGTCCAGGATCGAATACTGGCTATATTACTGCCAACCCTGTAAATGGTGTTGCTCCTTTCACCTACAACTGGAGCACCGGTGCTCAAAGCCAAACGATTGGAAATCTTCCTGCTGGCACTTACTTTGTCACCATCACTGATGCTACAGGCTGCGTGACTAATTCAGCCCAAACACTAGTAGAAACAGCACCTATTATTATCACACCAATAGTAGAGAATGCCACTGGTCTAAATGTACCTAATGGAGAAGTATCTCTCCAGGTTATCGGAGGTACTCCAAGCTATAGAGCAGAATGGAGCAATGGGATGTTTGGTCTTAATGTTGTCGGCCTAGTACCAGGTGCATACAACGTTACTGTAACAGATGCTAACGATTGCAACAAGACCACACAGGTCATTGTCGACTCTGAGGCTGAAGATTGCTCTGATTTTTCAGATGTACTATGGCAATCCCAAAATGTAGAATGCTCCAATAATAATGATGGAGCCATCATCTTATTACCCCAAGGAGGTCAATCTCCTTTCTCTTACGAATGGTCCAATGGTGCATCCACCCAAAGTATATCTAACTTATTTGCTGGCGACTATACCGTGACCGTTATTGATAATAATGGTTGCCCTCATATACGTACTATCACCATTGTAGAACCTTCGCCATTGATCGGATCTATCAATGCTACTCTAACTGGAGACTGTGGAGACGCGGTTGATCTTACTGCATTTGGTTCTGGAGGTACTCCTCCATATTCGTATAACTGGTCCAATGGCACAGCCAACCAAAGTCAATTCAGCATCCCTAGTGGAAACTACGTAGTGACCATTACAGATGCCAATTTCTGTACCTTTACACAAGAGTTTGCATTCCAAGAAGAGAACTCTTTCCCTGGTATTAGCCAAGATGTAGGCGACATCAGTTGCAAGGACGATACAGATGGATATATCGACATTTCCGTCCTGAATGGGCAAGCACCTTATGATTATGAATGGTCCAATGGCAGCACCACTCAAGACATAGGCACACTAGACGAAGGAGTATATGACGTGACCGTCCATGATGCCAATGGATGTACTTCAGAGCACTCATTTATCGTATCTGAACCAAACAGTATTTCATTTGAATTTACTGTTCTAAATCCAAGTTCAGAAGATGAAAAAGGATCTATAAGAGTAGAGGTATTTGGAGGTGTACCATCCTACAATTATCTCTGGAACTTTGGAGCAAATACACAGGCTATCAACAATGTGGATGTCGGCACCTATAGTGTGACGGTAACGGACGCAAATGGATGTACACACTCTGAGACTATTGACCTCACTGTGACAAGTACACATCAAAATGCAGACAGAGACAATGCGATCAAGCTGTACCCAAATCCGAGTAAGGACTTTTTCTTTATTGAGTTGCCTAAACACGAAATCCAAGCACAGCACATAACACTAGTGGATATACACGGAAAAGTCATTCGTCAGAGTGACTACACACAGCAAGACAAACTTATCAAGATGGATGTACAGGATATTGTCTCCGGTACTTATATCATTCACCTGCAGTTTGAGGACGGCTATAGCCTCGCAAAAAGAATTATACTTTTGAATAATTAATACCGCTTAGCAAAGCAAAAACCATAAAGCACTTTGATTCATTTCAGAGTGCTTTTTTTGTTTGGGCTATCTCCTAGTGCTATTTTTTTTAAAGAAAAAAATAGCACTGGAGTCGGGCTTTACACTATATCCAGATCTGCCTGCGCTGCTAGCCAAGGAATACCTTGTCTCTCCCCCGCCCACCATCTGGATGCCGTTTCTATCCCTTATCCTCTAGGGCTTCCTGCTATTCGCATCGCCTTCCAAAACTATCTAAAAATATGGGTTCAATAAATAACTAGAACGCTTAAATGA
>CALJVI010000245.1 GCA_937974575.1 uncultured Saprospiraceae bacterium
TCTAGCTGCGAAAAAGAAAGCGGACGAGGAGGCCGCAGCAGCAGCTGCAAAGAAGAAGGCAGACGAAGAAGCAGCAGCTCTAGCTGCAAAGAAGAAGGCAGACGAGGAAGCAGCAGCTCTAGCTGCAAAGAAGAAAGCGGACGAAGAAGCAGCAATATTAGCCGCTAAGAAAAGAGCTGAGCAAGAAGCAGCAGCACTTGCTGCAAAACGTAAGACAGAAGAAGAGGCCGTAGCACTAAAGAAAAAAGCAGCAGCAGCAGCGGCAGCAGCGGCGGCAGCAGCTTTAGCAGCGAAAAAGAAAAAAGAGGAAGAAGCAATAGCACTTGCTGCAAGAAAGAAGGAAGAAGAAAGAATAGCAGCAGCAGCTCTAGCTAAAAAACAAAAGGCTGAAAAAGAAGCAGTTATACTAGCAAAGCAAACATCAGAACGTGAAAAAATTGCAGCACTAGCTGCTAATAAACCAAAAGCTGCACCAATCGCCAGCCGTAAGGTAGAAAAAGCAGCCGCAGCAGTTCCCGTTGCAGGAAAAGCTGGCGCAGCAGGATGTCTACCTAGTTGGTTGATAGGCCTATTAGGCTTACTACTACTAGGATTACTAGGATGGTGGTTATTGAGAAGCTGTAACAATGATGTAACAAAAACAGCGGTAACTGCCCCTAAAGTAGAAAAGACTATCACGCCTCCGGTAGAGCCCGAACCCGCAAAAGAAGTAGTAAAAACAGCTTTATGCCCGAATGTCTCTGCTGCTAAACTTAGATTATCTTCATCCTCAGTAGCTGCGGAAATTGCAAATTGCCTTTCAGATCCTAATTGCAATACACCAAAGACATTTACGATGAAGAAAGCAAACTTCGATTTTAATGAGGCGCAAATGACAAAGGGAGGAAAGAACGAAATTCCTGCCATAGCTAAAGTGTTGAATAATTGCGACAATTGTAGAATAAATATCTACGGACATATAGATGCTACAGAGAAAGAAACCTATACTGGAAAGTACCAAGATGGCAACATTTCTTTGTCTGCAATACGAGCAAGATGCCTCTATAAAAGGTTGAATAACGCAGGTGTTCCGAAGAGCAAAATGACATTCAAAGGATTAGGCAAGTCTAAGTTGCTGAATAACAGCACTTCAGGAAGTGACAGACGAAAAAACAGAAGAGTAGAAATTGAAGTTTTACCGAAATAAGGATATTTAAGTAAAGTCTGTATTAAGTTATAAAATACAGGCTTTACTTCCTTTTATTTTCATAAATTTACGTTGTTTTATGTATCTAAATAATCAGAATTACTTTTAAAAAGTAGGCTATTATAAATTGGTCATAAAAAATGTGCAGCAGAAGGAGAAAAGTGATGTTACACATTTGAATGAATCCAATATTTACAGGAATGAAACACTCGAACTAATAGAGACCTTTATATGAGTAACATTGCATTTTTGGAGTTGAAGTACGGTAATATCAATGGTGGTTATCCAAACTACTTTGTGATTAGTGACATCTCCATTTTGGTGTTTGATCCAGAAAAGAATAAGATTTTTGTAGAGAGTTTCTCTGTAAATGAGGATATCGATATCGTATTTGTCAATACCCGTACCGATGAATTGGGGCACACTTTAGGCAGACTCAAATATGTAGTAAACTTAAAAACGAGAAAAAAGGCTCGTTTTGATGAAGAACTCAAATTTGATAAGGAAGCCTTGGATAAGATCTTTTTCCGAAGTAGAGGTATAAAGAGGCATGTTCAAAATTTCTTTTACAAGATTTTCAAGAAGTATAGAATAGATAAGATCGTTACTTTCGATGGTAATAGAGATATCTTTTTGTGCGAACGATC
This sequence comes from uncultured Saprospiraceae bacterium, assembly GCA_937974575.1. GTDB lineage: Bacteria > Bacteroidota > Bacteroidia > Chitinophagales > Saprospiraceae > JALZVN01. Next base: position 1,834 of record CALJVI010000245.1, read on the forward strand.
GGGTGCTGACTTTAGAGGCATGGAGATCTTTGATTTGCAAAGAGCACTTAATCAGGAGTGTAATTACTTATTCTCTTTAAATAAGCTGGCAGTGATTACGGGTTTTGAACAAAACCATACATCTCTCAAGTCAAACAATATTGAATACTTCTTGCACCCTATAGCGGCTAAGCAAGTAAGACCTAAGACTGCAGCCTTTGATGCTGCAAGACTACTTATGGCTCATCAAGAATTTCTTGATCACAAGGATGACTTCTTGATGAAAGCTGCACTTACCTTGAACAAGATCCAACTCAAGCAAAAGGAAAAGCAGGCAGCTGCAAAAGCAGCTAAAGCGAAAGAAGCTGCTGAAAATCCTGCACCAGCAAAAGAAGCTGCTTCAGTAGCAGAATCTAAAGAAGTGAAGCCGGACGCAGAATAAACAAATGATTGTTACCTAGTACAATCCTGAATTTTGATAAAGTACACCTTAAACGATGTTTTTGAGATGGATCGCTTTGTACGAGCCAATCTCGTTAATGGCATCTCGGGCCTCAAATCCGCAAACCTCATTGGTACTTGTAATACAGATGGGCAAACCAACCTTGCTGTATTTAATAGTGTAATGCATATTGGAGCCAATCCTCCCCTGCTTTCTATTATGATTCGTCCACACTCCGTAGCTCGACATACTTATGAAAACCTAAAAGCTACGGGATACTTTACGATCAATGCTATTGATAAAAACTTAGTAGAACGCGCGCATCAAACTTCAGGAAAATACGATAAAGGGGTGAGCGAGTTTATCACTTGCCAGATTAAGCCTACTTTTTCAGACATACATCCAGCTCCGTATGTAGCCGAGAGCCCTATACAAATAGGCTTGAAAGTTGAGGAGGAGCATCACATCAATAGTAATCAGACCATCTTAATCGTAGGTCGTATTGTGGAAATCAATTTTCCGAATGGTGGTGTCAAGGTAGATGGCCACTTGGATCTCCCTGCACTAAACTTATCAGCTGTAAATGGTCTAGATACCTATTGTCAAGCTACCAGCTTTCGACAAATGCCATATGTGAGTAGAGAAAGTATCAAAAATTAAAGCTTCCTCAAAGAGTCTATTTCATTTTAGAAATCATTGAAATAGCGAGCAGCATTTCTATTGTTCCCCTCATTAATTTCATTAGTTGTTTGATAGTCTTTTCCAACGATATCACTAGGGTCGAGATTTTTGTACAGTTGTACTAACCATTGTGGATTGTCGACTTCGCCTCTCGCATTGGAATGCAAAAGTTCATACTGTCCTGCTGCATATGATGGATTGTAGAATAAAAATTTTACATCTGATTGTCCAGTAAAAGGAAATTGATCATAAAACCATATTTCATAGGGAGCGGACTCTGGTTCATCCGTTACTGAAATCATATTGGTAGGCCTACCATACTTCAAAAATATAAACCCTCGATCAGATTCAAATCCATGGCCAAAGCCCGAATTAAATTGATTATCCACAGCTTTAGCTACCTCCATATATTTGTCATATGCTGCTTTAGGCTTATTAGGATCTCGATTGGCCCAATAGGAAAACAAGCGTGTTCTCATCTTAACAGGATCAGCAGTCGACAATATATTATTTAGAATTTTAGCATCTGTACTACTGATCTTAGGCATGAGTGCTCTTAGGCCATAAATTAATTCATCTACACTCAAGTCATCTACAAAGGTGCTTTCTAAATCAAAGTTATCGGCTTGATCAAAATCGGGTTCAATGTATGGGTTCAGCCTTTGGAAAGAAACTGCTTTGGAACTTAGCACCTTGTCTCCGTCTTTTACACTGACCTTAAGAATGTAATTGCCCGAAGCTAGCTTTGCAATATCTATGGGCATCATCAAAACAGAGGTCTTAGCCTTCTTTTTTGTTTTGTGTCCAATGACTATCTCTTTGGAGGCACTCAATTTACTATCCGAGCTTATAGCATAAGATACGACAAAAGCATCATTTACATGATCGATCGTATTATACACTTCTGAATAAAAAAATAAGGTAGTCAGATTTTTATTATAAAAATTAAAAGGAGTAGGCTCAAAGAAAAAACCATTCTTGACAAAAGGTGAGTCCTCTTTGGAAGCTTTGACAGATGTCAGTAGCTGGATATCAGACTGACAAACCGTGTTGTCTGTATATGCTATTTTAAATAGGTCTGATGTAAAGGTTCCTGTATTCTCAAGATTATTTTGATCAATTACTTGAACTTCTATTTTATAGGCACCAGGAGCGAGTCCATACCTTTTAAGGTCAATAAAGTCAGTTGGTTCTGCAGATTCTGGTCCATTCAATAAATATTTATCAAACTGCAAAATCTCTTCCCCTTGCTTAAAAAGAATCGTCACTTCAATATTAGATTGAAAAACTTCCCCTACCGCCTTACGCTCTAAAGTACTTCCTACAGCATATAAGTAGACTTCTACATAGTCTGACTGTTCTCCTTTGAATGTAGCATAAGACACGCTAATATCCATCCCAAATGATGCTCCAACCAATAATAGGAACAATGCTGTTAAAAGTATTCTCATAATCTCGCTGAATTGTATACATTAACAAAATGGATTAATCCATTCATTAGTTCAGTTAAAATAGGGTAAAATTAGATAATCGTAGAGAAAAGAGATGGCAAAAGTCAGTATCCTGCCATTTAAAGGTTCAAATGTCTTTTTACTGATTTTTATCGGTACGAAGCAAGGTTAGCTCAAATTTGAAGATTTTACGCATTTCTGTATTGAATTGAAGCGTATCCATGTCTTTGATGATGAAATCTAACTTACTCTCATTTTTACCTTCCTTGTAGAGAATCGATTGTTCTGATAATTGATAATCAGAAACCACTTGCTTGCCAGTAAAATTAGTAGAAATGGTGTTTAAGGTATCAAACTCAAAATAAGCCCCTTGAAGTGAAGGAACTGGTTTCCCATTTCGGGTAGCAGCAATGAGCTCCCAATATCCGGGCAGTACGTCTTCTATTAAAATGGGTTTATCTTTTGGTTCTCCAGCACATGAAAGCACTAAAGCCAAAAAAGGAATGATGATAAAAAGTAAAAGACGAAATTTCATAAACTACTAGGCACTTTTTAATTCTAGAAGCGTAATTTCTGGTAATATACCTACTCTACCTGGATATCCCAAAAAGCCAAGTCCCCTATTTACATAAAGGTACTGATTTCCTTCTTTATAGAGGCCTGCCCACTTCTTGTAAACAAACTGAATAGGACTAAACTTAATAAAACCAGGGATCTCAATACCAAACTGCATTCCATGCGTATGTCCTGCCAAAGTAAGATCGATATCAGAGTAGTGCTTTGTCACTTCTTTATCCCAATGTGAAGGGTCGTGGGAAAGGAGGATTTTCATATCACAATCTGGACAATTTTGGGTTGCTGCCTGCATATCTCCGTAACTTCTAAAATGGATCTTGCCGCTTATGTTTTCTACACCAATAACACCAAGTGAAGCGCCATTCACATCAATCACCTTATGCTCATTTAATAACAACTGCCAACCCAGGTCTTTATGTATCTGTTTTAATTTGTCCAAGTTGGCAATCTTCTCTGCCCTATTTGCCCATCGATGATAATCGCCATAATCATGATTTCCCAAGATAGAATACACCCCGTACTTGGACTGTATCTTATCGAAGATATCCATATAGGGATCCATCTCACTAGCTACAGAGTTTACTAAATCACCAGTAAAGAAAACAAGGTCTGCATTTTGTTGATTGATCATATCAATCGCATTCTTGATGGGCTCTTTAAAGGTAAAAGAACCAGAATGGATATCTGAAATTTGCACGATCTTCAGATTTGACAAGCTTTTCGGTAAATTTTTAATCGAGACCTCGGTTTGGTAAAGCTTATATCTGTATGGATTTCTAAATAATCCATAGATTAGAGAAACAAAAGGAATACTCGCTATGGCCAGTCCAGTCTTGATCATAAAATCAGATCTACTTGTACTGTAAGGCACACCGTTGGCTTGATTTAATCCCCAAGTAATCAACCTACGTACTTCATCTATTCCTAGCATCAATAAGATAGGTAGTTTGGACCCCAAAGTAATAAGCGCCAATGACCTCCACCACAGGAGCGTATTCTTACCAAAACCATCCGTACCTAGCAAAGAAAAAGTAATAAAATAAGACAAGGAAATGAAAGTCACTCCCCAATATAAAATTGCCGTTAAGCACTTTACTTGATAGGAATTCTCAGATACCAGCTGCTTTAAAGAAAAGAAGATATAGAGATCGAGACAGAACAAAATGGAAACAAAAATGAGCATTCTTAGCACAGAGTGATATATTTTATATGCTAGGTAAACAAACACCAGCAAATAAGTTTTAAGATTGAATGGTAGTATGGTCAAAAAAAAGGTGCCAACTGAAATAACATCAATTGGCACCTTTGATCTGAATAGCTACTATTAACGCAGTAGCGTCAGATCCTTCGACTCCGTTTTTGGATCTTGCCCTGGAATCTGATAAGTTACCGTATATATATACACCTCTGAAGGAGCTGGCTCACCATTGATATTGCCATCCCATTCTTGTTCTGCATTGTCATTATCATATACCTTATTCCCCCAACGATCATAGATAACGAGATCTATGATATCGACAATACCATTGACTCTTAGTTTGAATACTCTGTTTTCTTGCAAACCTGGAGTGAATATATTTGGAAGTTCTACACTAGCATCATCAATACTCAATGGGAAAGAACTTGTACTAACACAACCATTATCATCTGCTGTGAGATATATTACATCTGATCCATTTTCTGAATCAGGGACGGTATACAGCGTGCTTACTGAATTAAGGTTGGAGAATTCTGCTCCTAGATCGCTGCCCCAAGTATACTCTACCCCGTTTACAGGATTTTGCACGCAAAGCTCAATCATTCCACCTTCACCATAAAGGTTTTCGCCATTAGGCTCTGTTTTGACTTCGATATCTGAATTTGGCGTATTTACAACCGCTACATTGATGGTTCTGACCACTTGATTATCCATGCAGTCATTACTTACGCAAGCAACAATTTGAGTATTTTCAGAAAAAGAAGAACTAAAATCAAGACCCGCTTGAACCTCAACACCATTCACCTTCCAGGTATATTCGGGATTTGGACCACCGTTATAATCAGAAGGGATAGAAGCCATAAATGAATCGCCATCACATACCGTTTCAGTACTGGTTCCAAGATTTCCTGCAGCGGCATCAAATACCATAATGGTAACTTCATCCATCACTGGATCGCAATCTCCATTAGTCACCGTAACAGAGTATGTTGTAGTTGTATTGATAGTGACTTGTGGATTTGAGCTATTCACTTGAGTACCCAAATCATTATTTGTAGATGACCACTCGAAGACATAATTTGGCCCAACAAACCCTGAATTAAGCTGTACCATATCCCCAGGACAAACCAAAGTTTCTGGAAATCCTAGTGCTGGAGTACTAAACACAGGCAGCTGAAATTGTTCCATTACTGGACAACCTTCATAAGTAGCAGTCAGCATGATATTTACCGCCGAACTTCCTACCATCACTGTTGGTGTATTTTCACCCATTCCCTCGGCTGGATCAATAGTTCCAGAATCAACCATCCATTCCCAGTTTACTTCATCAGCTGGCACATCCATCATATTGATTGGGTCAAATGCCTCGCCTGTGATCGTCAAAGTTGAGTTTGGACATACTGGATCAAGCGGTGTTACATCTACTTCAAGAATAGGTACAACTGGAACTTCCACATGAGAAGTATCAAGACATGCCCCATTTTCATTGATACGGCTATATATCCTTGTTTCTTCAGCTATAAAGATGACCTGAGGTAATGAATCTGGCGTCAAAAATTCGTTGTCTTGGCCTGGTGCCCCTACTGTACCACCTGAAAACCACTGGAAAGTCAGATCCGGATAAAATACGTTATCGTAAATTGGAATCGTTAGTATTTGTACCGTATCCCCTACACATATCGGTGCTGGGGCCATATTATATTCGCTATAAGCAATTTCTAAATTGCCCGGTAGACTATCGACTTGAATAGTTATAGTATCAGAAAAAGTACAACCATTATTCTCAACTGTGCCTATATAGGTTACCACATCATCTGGCGAAACTTCAAATGGAGATGGCACATTGAACAAAGGAGCTCCGTCCAAAGTCGTCCAAGTAACGTCATCATTTTGAGGATTGGTAGTCCATGGTATCACAATACTTCCTCCCTTACAAAGGAAAAGGGTATCCATAGGGATATCCAAATCATTATCAATAAGGTTTACTTCGATGGTATCTTTAATTTCACAACCATTATTTGCTGTAAGAATATAAGTCCCATCTTCTATTACTAGTAACTCCGCGTTAATTGCTGTTGGATCAAGTATGTTTTCCGTTGGTTCCCAGCTGTAGGTCGTCCCTGCCTGAGCGATATTGTTTCCTAACTGAAGAATATCATTTTCACAACCGTCTACCATTTCAGGCAATGAAATAGCTGGGTCATTATTGACCGTTACTGTAATACTATCCGTAGCTGGAATCAAACACGAACCTCCAGAAGCAGCAATAACATATGTGGTAGTTACTGTTGGCGTATCGGTCAACTGATTGCTAGAGGAAACAGGCGTTCCGTTTGCAAACCATTCATAAGATTGGCCTGGAGTCGTTGCAACTGAAAGATCAACCTCTGTACCTTGACAAATTGTAATATCTGACTCTTGCAAATCAAGTACAGCAGCATCACCAGGAGCTACTGTTACCGTAATCTCATCTGATTGATTACAATCAGGATTGGTAGCAGTCAGTGTATAAGTTCCCGGATTAACTCCATTGATATTTACTGAAAATACATTGGGAGAGGTTTCTACAATTGTAAAGTTTGCAGCGGAAGACAAACTATAGTCTCCAGGAAATGCAAGCGTAGACAAATCGTACATCAACATTCCTCCATTGGAACAAACAACTACATCATTACCCAAAACAGGAGCAGAGATAATATCTACTTGGAATCTTACGACTTGGGTTTGCTCTCCAGCATATAGCGTAGCAAAATATGTAGTACTCATACTGGGAGATACAAAAGTACTTAGCGACATAGGCATACTCACACCAGATGTTGGTGACCAGTTGACACTATCCACATTTGCATCAATTCTGAGCAAAGTACTATCACCAAGACATATCTGTGCATCCCCATTCAAAACTTCAAAGTCAATCTGACTATGGACGGTTTGTTGAAATAATACAGAAATCGCGATTAATATAATCGACTTGAATAAGGTTTTCAATGGAAGTGAATTCATATTCGAGGGTAATTGCTTACGGCTGATTTACAAGAAATTTTCATTTAAGTACACACAAAGAACAAAAGCTCAAAGCGATATACACAAGAACCAAAAATAGCTAAAATCTATTATATATTAGCCCTTATAAATCTTAAATTTGGCTTGATGTCAGATTCTGACCTAAGGATATAAGCCCTTATTATTCAGGCTTTTGGAAGAGATTCCTTATAATTCATTAGATTTTTGTTGAGCCAAGTGTAGTTCATATTTTGCATTCTCAAGGATATCCAAGACACAAACCAAGCTATTCCACTGCCCAATAGAGCTCCTGCACAGACATCAACCAAGAAATGCTGAACTAAGTAAACTCTAGAAATAGCTACTAAAATAGCCAAACAAGTCAGTATTAGACATATCCATTTTTGCTGTCTATATGCATATGCGGCAAAGCCCAAAACTGCAAATGCCGAGATGGTGTGACCACTTGGAAAACTATTGGCAGAATGCAAAGCAACATTTTCTACGATATTCAAATTGTCAAACAAGCCATTATCTGTGAAATATTGTTTAGGTCTAGGCTTGGCAAATACTCCCTTTAAAGTCAATGTAACCAATGGAACTAAAATAGCTAGTGCAAATACCAAAACAGCATATCTGAACCTATAAAAAAGCAAAAATACAAGTAGGAGCACATAAGTCCAGGCCTCTCCCACCTTCGTAATGAGAATGAAAAATGAGTTCCAGAAGGCACTGCGATGTTCAGAAAACCAGATGATTCCATCGCCATGTTCATTACCGAAAACAAATATCATGGCTAAGATGACAAAAAGAAAAGTACCCAAGTAAAAGATTCTATTTTCAGTAAAGGTCAAAGCTGCAATTTGAAGGTTCTCGCAAAAGTAAAGAAACAGTTTGAAAACAAATGTATGTTAGCAGATATCTACACCACTCCTTCTCCAGAACCAAAGAGCGTTTGTACCCACTTGTATCTACTTTTCAGTGAGCCAAAGAAATTACCGATTCTATCAAAACTAATGATCTGTTTATCGCTCATCGCTTGATAGGTAAGCACAGCTGCTACCGGGGTCAAGACGATGATCGGCATCCAAGCTGCTGCTATGGCGGGCAAGACAAAAGATTCTGCCAATTTTTCAAACAAAAGATTTAAGAAAATGAAGGTCACAAAAAAACCAATGGAAATGAGCAATGGCATTCCAAAACCTCCTTTACGAACAATCGCTCCCATAGGACCTCCTATAAATAAAAACAAAAGGCATATAAAGGCATTTGTAAACTTGGAGTGTAATAGATACACATGTTTTACTCTTTTTTCTTTTTCAGAATCCAAAGTACGGAAGCCCGACGATGCTGCAGAATGAATACTACGTGCAGCATTTCGTGCTTTGGCAAATATTTGAGATCGATCTTTGACAAGGAAAGTCTCTGACATATTGGGATATTCAGAAAGCTCTTTATCCAACTTCTGAACCATAAAATTCGAATTGCTGAGCTTCAATTTCTTCTTGTCCTTGGATTGTGGCACAGGCATAGGCAGCCCATTTTTGGTTTTAGGCTTGGGCTTGGGTATAGCGGAAGCAATACGCATTGAATCCTTAGAATCTCGCTTTGCTTCCTTTTTAGCCACAGATTTGGTTCTTATTGGAGGAAAGGTAGCGGTATCCTTTTTCATCTCTAGATAAAAATTGCGGTACAAGTTTTTATGCAACTGCTGATAGCGTCCGTCAAGTTTTAAATCAAGAGAATCTATGGCAGTCACAAGCTGAGACATACTCATCATCGATTGATGACTCTTAAACAATTCTTGATCTGTAGTCTTTTCATCAAACTGAGATAGATCAAACACCATATGATGCTTTTTGAAAGTAGTCCTTACGAATGGGTAATTTTTATCCTTACCCACATATCGTTTATTCGTTTCCTGATTACGGACACCATCATATAGATCCATGACAAAGTATCTCCCATTTTCTACGGTATACATTTCTCCCCGCTTTGCAGTCGTCACACTTAGCCCTTGAGAAGTGGCATTGTCCTCATCATAGATCAATACGTCTTCTAGCTTTCTACCATCTTTGTCCTTTTTACCAATATAGATCACAAATCCCTGAAAGTCATAATTGAATAGTCCCTCCTTGAGATTTAGGGTCGGCTTCTTGTTGCGGATGTCGTATAGCCTTGACTTAAACTGTAGATTGGTGAAGGGGATGATATAGTTGGAGGAAAGGAATGAGAATATACTGATCATAAAGCAGATCAGCGCTAGTGGCATCATCACTCTCACTAAAGAAATTCCAGCAGATTTCATACTGGTCAACTCATATCGCTCTGATAGATTTCCCATGACCATGACTGAGGATATCAAGACGCCAAGTGGCAATGCCATTGGAAACAGCGAAACCGAAAGATATCCTACAATCTCCACAAGTCGAAAAAAACCTACTCCCCTACCCATAATATCATCTATGTGCACCCACAAGTACTGCATAGTCAGTACAAACAGGGCAATCATAAATGCCACCAAAAACGGTCCAATGAAACTTTGGACAAGAAGTTTATCTATTTTTTTCACAGAGTTGGAAATCTATTGCAAAACTACAAAACGGCACCATATATACATATAGTGCCGTTTAGAGTTTGAATAGTTTGTTCCCTAAAGGTTTTTAGCTTGTAGCTGCTCTAAATTTTGAATTAAAAGCATTAAGTCCTCTTACCTGCTGTTCGGAGCGTGATCTAGAAGAATCGTGGTCTGCTTTTTTAATTTTTGATTTTAGAACTTTAAGGAAGCTCATGGAACACAAATTTGCTGAATCTGCTGATTTCTTATTACTCTTCATAATAAAGTTTTTGTACAACAAACTGTATTTGTGCTTGGGTTTTGGCAAGATTGCCGTTCACACAAATATAGTCGATTATTTTAATACTGCAAGTGTTTACAAAATAAATTAACGTGAATAGCCTGATCTAAAGTATCTGATACTGCATAAACAGCATCGAAGCATATTAAATTAAATGTCAGGCGGTCTGTTGTAAATTCAAGACCTGTTCGTAGGATTCGACGCAATTATACCCCAAACTGATGGAGACTTGCAAGTTTTATTTTATAAAAATCTCCTAGATGTGTTAAGATGAAGGTTTTTTTGCCAAATTCGTCGATCTTCATATTAGAAATTATTGCAATATGAGTCTTTTGGGGTCTACCATGGGCAAAAAGAGTCAAAATGAAGGTATTATTGACTCTTTTTGCCCATGGTCGCTATGTTACAGAGCTCGTTATTCACTCGGTCCTAAGGACTACTGCTATCGATTGCCATCGATAGCAGTCCTCTTTCACAGCGCTAGCCCAAGAAAATATGAAAAGCGCTAGTTGGCTAGTGAAATAGAACCACACAAGAAGCTGAGTGTATCTTATTTCCAAACAATCATTTGAAAATAATCTTATATCCTGTCTCAAAGCAGTATTTGAAGTCGGTAGCCATGTTGATCTTCACTCTAGACCTATTGTGGAAATGTTCTGAATCATTACAACTATTAAAACACTGATTTACCAATTTCATAAATTTGCTATTTGAAGCGTCTCTATTTGATCCAAAGAATTGAGAAAAGAGGAAAATTTAATTAACCTTTGGTGTGTAACAATCATTTCCATCACATCGTCATAAACGCGAATGACCTTAGAAGTATATACCAATGAATTTTTGTCGATGAAGCAAAGGCTTTACCGACTATCGCTCAGCATCGTGAGAGACACTATGGTTGCAGAAGATGTAGTGCAAGAGGTACTGATCAAGATTTGGAACAAGCGAGAAGATGCAGGTAAGATTGAAAATAAACCAGCTTGGGCCATGAAGATGACACGCAATCTGTCGATAGACAAAATGCGTTCTAAGCACTTCAAAACAGGATCTATACCTGAGGGATATGACGTGGTCAACAAGACACATACGCCTGAGTCCATCACACAGTCCAATGATACAGTCAACACGATCCAAGAGATCATGCAAAATCTGCCCGAAACACAACGGGTATGCATACAACTGAGGGACATCGAAGAAATGAAATATCAAGAAATAGCAGACATATTGAAGATCAGCATAGATCAAGTAAAAGTGAACATATATAGAGCTAGAAACTACATCAAAAAGATGTACTTAAAAACCGATAGCTATGGAGTATAATAATATAAAAGAGTTGTTAAAAAAGTATTGGGCTGGAGAGACCGACCTGCAGGAGGAATCTACACTCAAAACTTATTTTACTGGTGCAGACGTGCATCCATCTCTGAAACAGTATCGAGCATTATTTACCTATTTTAAAACCGCTGGAGAAGACAAAGCTTTGGACAGCATAGACGCTGCCGTCATGGATCACATCCAAGACAAGGCAGTCCCCAAGCCAAGCAAAGTAAGGTCTTTACCTCGTATGTTGCAGATCGCTGCGGCGGTGCTTATCCTCATGGGAGCCATTTCTGTTTTTTGGAATTCAAATGAGTCCAATGGAAATAAGCCCCCACTTGCTAGTAATGAATCTGAAGAAGCATTAAAAGCATATCAAGAGGTCAAGCTAGCACTAGCAATGGTATCCAATAAGCTCGATAGTGGCAAGAAGCAAGCCTTGAAAGGTTTGTCCAAGACCAAAACGATCTCTATTCTTAAAAAATAGGGAGCAATGATTTTTTTATCCATCATAAAAAATAAAATGAAATGAAATATATATTAATTCTCATGTTGGGCATATTGACTTGGAATGTACAAGCACAAGCTGACGCAATAGATAAATATTTTCAACAGTATTTAGAAGACGATGACTTTACGGTAGTGTATGTCAGCCCTAAAATGTTTCAACTGATCTCTAAGTTGGACTTGAACGAAGTCGACAATGACCCAGAAGCTAAATTGGTCATGGAGACCATAAAAGACATCAAAGGTCTACGTGTCCTCTCTACAGATGTAAATGCCATGGATAGGTACAAAGAGGCTATGAACAAAATCAATACCAATGAATACGAGGTTTTAGTGACTGTGCGAGATAAAGGAGAGAACGTGCGGATCTGGATAAAGGAAGAAGCTAGCGTAATCAGCGAATTGCTGCTCATAGTAGGTGCCTTAGATGAATTTGTGATGCTCAGTTTTGTAGGCAATATAGATCTGGATAAGATTTCAAAATTGGCCAACAATATTGATATCAAAGGAGCAGAACACTTAGAGAAAGTAGGTTCTGATCAGAAATAATCGCAAACCATAAAACACCAGATATGAAAACCACATTGTTAATGGCCTTTTGTGCCATGATGCTTGCGCCTAGCATAAGCTATGGTCAAACAAGTAGTATCAACAAATTTTACAAAAAATATAAGATCAAAAACCAGAGCATGAACATGACTGTTCCTGGCTGGTTGATCAGTCTAGGAGCAAGTGTTGCGATGATCTCTACTGATGATCATCAAGAAAAGGAAGTTTTGCGCTTGATGAAAGGTGTAAAGCAAGTCAAAGTACTGATGCTAGAAGATAGTAAAAAACTCAAAGACAAGCATGTTGAACAATTGTTTGCCAGCTTGAGAAAAAACTCCTTTGAGGACTTGGTTCTAGTTCGCGATAGTGAATCCAGAGTCAATATTCTGATAAGAGAAGATCATGAATTAATCAAAAATATGTTTGTTCTGGTCAGAGATGATGAAGAGATGGTTATGGTAAGTATGAAGACCAAGCTTACCATGGATCAGATCAATGATGTGCTTCTTTTGATGGAAGACGAAATGGATATTGATATCAACTAAGGTTTGATTAGTGCTAAGTAAAAAGGGTTCAGAAAATATTTTCTGAACCCTTTTTTTATTGAATATTTTCGGATAAATCTATTCTTTAACTTCTACATCTGCTGCCTTTACATCTTCAGCAGCAGGCTCGGTATCAGCCTTTGGTGCTTCTGGTGTGGTTGCATCAGCAGTGGTCGTTTCACCCTTGGCAGCAGCTTCTTGGGCAGCTTCCAACTTTTCGAGTTCTATTTTTGCGGCTTTGGCAGCATCTTCTTTTTTCTTAAGAGCGGCTTTCTCATCATAATGCTTCACACGGACTGCATTCACTCCTTTCTGTCCCATCTCTACTTCAAAGCTTACAACATCATTCTCTTTGATGGGTGCACTCAAACTGTTAATGTGAACAAAGACACTTTCTTTGGTTTCTTTGTCTACGATAAAACCATAACCTTTTTCATCATTGAAAAACTTCACTCTACCGACTCTGATCTTATCCATTTCGGTATCGTTCTTTGGTGGAGCACCAATAACAATATCTTCCAAGTTGATGACTATTTTCATATCCATAGGATCTGGTTTAGTCTTGGTAAGATTGCCATCAATATCAACATAGGTAATCATGTCCTCAAAAGACTTTGGCCCAGTTTCTTCCCGTTCAACTTTTCGTTGTTCTCTTCTTTCTCGCTTTTCTTTCTTCTTTTTCTGACGCTTTTTTTCTTTTTCCTTTTTATTAAAGGACTCTTGAGATTTACCCATTCTTTGATTTTAGTGAATAAAGCATTCCATAACAAAGGGAATGCTGATAGTACCGCACCTCGAAGATAAAATTTTTATTCAACAAAATGGGCAGTTAAACGCTGATACTGCTGCATTTCGGTAAATTATGTAATAAAATAACTAAATTATACAGATTTCAAACTAAAATCCTAGCTGGCACTTGCTAATCTCCCAACCATATATGCGGATGCCGAAATGATGTGAAAGTTTGGATTGCTCAATTGTCTATCGGCATTTTGGGCGCTTCACATGAAGAAGAGCTCATTTTACTCAAGTTTCGGTAGTTGAATTAAGTTGCTTACTCATTAGTTAGGCATGATTTACAAAAATCTAAATATGGGTATCTTCTCTTGCTCTTTCTTTGCCATTGCCGCAAAGATGACTGACCGTTGCGTAGCAAAAAAGGTACGGTGTACCTTTTTAGAGAGGAAACCACAAGCTCCCGCTTGTGGCAAGTACAACCCAACTGTGCTTCCTGCCGGGACCTGAACATAAGTCATTGTATTTCTCCTAGACCAATCAGGAAAATGTTAAGGTCTAATTAAGTTCTATATGTGATAAATGATCGATAGAGAGTCCATTACGTTGGTGATAAGGGCTATAATCTATGCAATACACCACGGATGAGGGATGGTAATGATGGCTCGATAGAGACAGTCCCTTGGGCTGGAGGGCAGGCAGGTAGGCAAGGGACCGAAGCAACGCGGAGTCATGGACAGCCCGACCCATGCAGCGCAGAGCCTGAAGCGTAAGGAGGCATGGGGCAGCCCCAAAAAAATAAGACTGAAAATTTTTGAATTGAATTTCAACAGATTATCGTAAACTGATTGAAGCTTTAGTTGAACATAGAGTTAGATAATGGTCTGATAATTTTAATATCCTTTGTATTAGGCATATCTTAGCCTAGAGGCCGTTCTTGACTAGTCAGTCTGAGAATGATAATGGTATTTCCCTTAAATACCCAGCTACTGGAGGCAGAGCTTCCTGAAGAAATTAAGACAAGAGCGGTCCTCTTTTTCTATCATCGCGAAAACCTAATATGAAACGAATTTTCAA
>CALJVI010000246.1 GCA_937974575.1 uncultured Saprospiraceae bacterium
TTCAATCAACATAAGAGTACCACTTGGCTTCCCGTAAGTAATAGAGATCCGCTCATGACTGATGGTCATCAACAGATTAGCCTGTTGTTCCGTCGTTATTGATATTTTGCCAGAATTTAAACTCGGGTCCATTTCACTAATAACTTTTGTAGTGACCTCTACGCCCGATTTGTTTAATTCATTATTTAGCGAACTACATAAATCTTTGCTAAATTTCAGTACATTCTCTGGCGACGTACAGATGATCGCAATGTTTTCAATACTTGAAGTGAAATTAACTTTCCCAGTCGTATTAATGGTAGAAGCGCATTGAAACAATCCTAAAATAGCTAGGAAAATAAATGTATTCAGTTTAATTTTTCTCATTTCTCTATTTTCTATTACCTACAAAACTACGAATAAGCTCCTGTTTTAATGCCTTCTAATTCTTTGTCGCATTTAGATCAATGCTATCAATTTTAATATTAAATGTTTTAGTCGGAATTAGTGGTGCTAATAATTCTTTTGTGGGAAATTCACTTCTAATAAAAACAGCACACATCGTATTTGATACATGATAGAGGTATTTTCTATATTCAGGAGGTGTTCCATCGAGTATGGCAGCTAATACTTCTGGTCTTAATTTTTCAGGGGTATATGCATAATCATGCCAAACGATTATGGAGTCATCATGTATAAGATGTTTAAATATTTTCTCTGTATCATTTTTCACATAATTATAATGGTGATTTCCATCTATAAAAATTAAGTCAAATTTTTTGTTGAGGCTCTGAAAGTCGAAAGTCAAAGAGTTTCCAGTTAAGTGCTTTATATTTTCTTTATCCTTTGAAAAAAAACCATGTAAATCAGCATATCTTTCATCTAGTCCCAGCGATAACATGTCAGATTTTGAAAGATTCAAAGTATAACATTCCTCTGCCGTATCAGCTACATTTATAACGCTTTCCCCTCTCCGTGTTCCAATCTCAAAATATTTACATTTTTCAAATTTCTTGCTCAACAATTTTAACAATACAATATCTGTAGGAAGAGAGCTTCCATCTAAAAATGCAAAACATTTTAGCGTCTCAGAAAAATCAGGACTGATTTGATTGATATCTACCAAAGGCAGACCATAATTTATTTTATACTTATTTACAATGTATCTATTCCAGACCGTATCATCAGAAAGGACATTATTTAGAAGCCGTGGATTTCGAATTATTTCTATTAGACCCTTTATAGCTTTTCTTATTTTATTCATGTTTTTAGTATTACATACCAATCATAGTATATTGCCAGCAGCCACAGCTATATAAAGCCATAGCTCTACCCTATCATAACAAGCACTCTCCATAATATTTTACATTTAGGATGGCGATAATACTTAAGTTGACCATACTCGTTACCAAGTATAAAATCGAATATTTTGTAAATAGGGAAAAGCGGTTTCCTCTGTTTTTATAAAGATAGTATTTTTCCAGTTTTTGTATACTATTTCCCAGAATTTCTTAGATCTGCTTGCTACTGAAGGATAGATCAGATATCCCTATCTATTTCACCTCGTGTATCCATGAGGCTTTACTGCGATGCGTTAAGGATTCGTAAATACTCTTCGTCGTCTTTAAATGTTCTTTTGTTGACTTACGTATATCGTTTTTTTGAACACAAAGATAAACAGTCCTTTTCGAAAGTTAAAACCTCATACTATTAACAACTCGATATTTCTATGAGTCCAAATTTCTTCTGCTCAAAACCGTCAACAATTATAATAATACTTATATATTTGAATCTTGCTTTTTATAACATTAATCAAGTGTTTGCTAAAGTATCATTAATGATACAAATGGCTAAGCAATCATAAAATCTCAGGAGTGGATATCATAAAAAAAGATGTTAAAACTGTTTCATTAGTTCTAGGTAGTGGAGGAGCCAGAGGTTTAGCGCACATAGGTGTCATAAAATGGCTTAAGGAACATCAAATAGAAATCAAATCAATTTCTGGTTGCTCCATTGGTTCATTAATTGGTGGAGTATATGCTTCAGGGAAATTGGATGAACTAGAGACATGGATGCTCTCTTTAGACCAATTGAGTATTGCAAAATTACTAGACCCTACTTGGCGTAGCGGTGGTGTTTTTAAAGGCAATAAAATCATAAAAACTTTAATTCATCTTCTTGAAGATATTCAAATTGAGGATTTATCAATTCCCTTTACTGCTGTTGCCGCAGATATCATTAATGAAAAGGAGGTATGGATTAATTCCGGCTCTCTTTTCAATGCCATAAGAGCCTCCGCTTCGCTTCCTTTGTTTTTCACCCCTGTTGAAATCAATGGGAGTTTGCTGATAGATGGAGGAGTTTTAAATCCAGTGCCAATTGATCCAATCTATAACGATGATGCAGATTTAATAGTTGCTGTTAATTTAGGAGGGCCTCCACTAAAAGACAAACTTACATTACAAAACCAAGTTTACAATGATTATGAGAAAAAGTCAATTGTACAAGACTTTAAGAAATTCATTAAAATTTATGATGATAAAACGAAAGAACCAGTAGTCAAAGACTGGGGAATGTATGACATTGCTGACAAGGCTTTTGACACAATGCAAAACACTATAGCTGAGTTAAAACTGGCAAACTATCCACCGGATGTAGAAATAATTATTGCACGTAATGCGTGCGGAACGTTTGA
>CALJVI010000247.1 GCA_937974575.1 uncultured Saprospiraceae bacterium
CACTTGTCTCTACGCGCTCCGCCCCGATCTTCCGTTCCACTACAGTCGGGACAAGCTTTGTCGAGCTCCACCTGTACGGTTTCGCTACTATTTTTATTTATACCAGCTTTAAATAAAGGGATCATTCCTTTTCTTAATGCCTCCCTTTAAACAAAAATCAAGACTCACTCGTTTTATCATTAAGTAAATAAAACCATAATAGTATGTTGTCAAAGAAATTAGAAAAAGCACTTAATGATCAGATGGAAATGGAGAGCTATGCCTCATTTCTATATTTATCGATGGCATCATGGTTTGACAGTGCGGGTATGGAAGGCTGTTCGCAGTTTATGTTCCGTCAGTCAGAAGAAGAAAAAGAACATATGCTGAGGCTCTATCACTACATTCTAGAAATGGACGGAAAAGCCATCATTCCAGGAATAAAGCAACCTCCTAGCAAATTTAAAAGTGCAGTTGAGATATTCAAGTCTGTATATGTTCATGAGCAGAAAGTAACCAAGTCGATCAATAACTTAGTTGATCTTAGTAATAAAGAAAACGATCACGCTACATTCAACTTCTTGCAGTGGTACATAGCTGAGCAAATGGAGGAAGAAGCTTTGATGCGTTCTATCTTAGATAGAATCAACTTGATCGGTGGCGGACCACAGTCTCTTTACTATATAGACAAAGAAATTGAGATGATAAATCAAGCAGAAGCTGCTAAAGAGGCAGCAGAAAAGGCATAATAGCTACTTTGCTTTTGTTCCTATTATTTCTCCTACTAAGCTTATAGACTGTATCCCTTTGAGCTGGTTCGTGCGGCTAAACTGTTCCACCCAGAAGTGTTGCTTTCCTACTTGTTCAAAAAATATGGATTTTTGTAGTGGCAAGAGGTAAGTACATTGCTCTGCATTGCAATCCCCTTTCCAGATACCTAGCTTATTTGATAAATCCAGCGAGAGTTGTGTTTTTTTCATCTTTGAAGGATCTTGACCAGTGTACACATTAACATATACATTCTGGTAAGAAAAGCTGGTGAGATAATCTATTTCAAGATATAGATCATACAGGATGTTTGAGTCTTGAACATCAAAGCTATACTTCAAGATATTTTCATAGGTCCAGCCTTCTGCCGATATTGATTGCGACTGAGAGAAAGCGTACTCCTTTTCACAACTATAGCTGCATAGTATAGTCATGAAAAGAAGGCTATGAAGTATTGCTTTCATATTAGTTGAAGTAATCTTTCATTTTATCAAAGAATCCTTTTTCAGATTTCCCTGGAGATGGCTTGAAGTTGCTGAGTGTCTTCATCTCTTCAAGCAGTTCCTTTTCTCGGCTACTCAATTTTTTAGGAGTCCATATATTTACATGGATCAATTGATCTCCTTTTCCATATCCCTGTACCGCAGGCAAGCCTTTGCCTTGCAGTCTAAACATTTTACCTGCTTGAGTTCCAGCTGGTACTTTAATCTTTACTCTACCATCTATAGTAGGTACTTCGATAGAGGTTCCTAACGAAGCATCTGCAAAATTCAAGTAAAGTTCAAATATCAGGTTGGCCCCATCTCTTTGCAAGTGCTCATGTGGCTTCTCTTCAAACTTGAGGATCAAATCTCCAGGTGCGCCTCCTTTCAATCCAGCATTACCTTTCCCGCGTACTGACATCTGCAAAGAGTCGTCCACACCCGCCGGAATATCCAGCTCTAAAGTCTCCTCATCATACTTCCGTCCTTCGCCTTTACATGATCCACAGTTGGCCGTAACCATTTGTCCAGACCCACTACAAGTAGGACAACTGACTGTAGTCTGCATTTGGCCTAGGAAGGTATTCTTCACCTGCCTCACTACACCATTTCCTCTACAAGTACTGCAAGTACTGACAGAAGAAGCATCCTTTGCACCATTACCTCCACAGGTATTACAAGTAACTTGTTTTTTTACTTTTATCTTTTTGTTTACGCCTTTGGCAATCTCCTCTAAGGTGAGTGCTACTTTGATACGTAGGTTGCTCCCCTTCTGCCCTCTTGCTTGTCGGCCACCAGAGCGACCGCCTCCACCTCCGCCAAAGAAAGAATCAAAGCCACTGTCTCCAAATACATCTCCAAACTGAGAGAATATATCTTCCATATTCATGCTACCACCGCCAAATCCACCACGACCACCGCCGCCAGTGGCAGCATGGCCATATCGATCATAGCGAGCACGCTTATCATCATTGCTCAGAACCTCATACGCTTCAGCTGCTTCCTTAAATTTTTCTTCTGCTTCTTTGTTATCTGGATTACGATCTGGGTGATACTTCATTGCAATCTTACGATAAGCTTTCTTAATCACACTTGCCTCTGCGCCTTTTTGCACTCCCAATACATCGTAATAATCTCTCTTTGCCATGCTATTAAATATTCTATATCAAATTGTTATTTACCGACAACTACTTTAGCGTGGCGGATAATTTTATCATTGAGTAAAAAGCCTTTTTCTATGGTATCTATTACCTTACCTTTCATATCCTCCGTTGGAGCAGGGATTTCTGTGACAGCTTCGTGCATTTCTGCATCAAACACTTCTCCATTAGTCTCCATAGCAGTAAGCCCCATATTCTTGAGTGTGAGGTGTAGCTTATTGTAAACCATGGTCACGCCGTCAGGAAATACTTCTTCGCTACCTTCGTCATCGGACATTTTCTTTGCACGGTCAAAATCATCCACCACAGGTAAGAGCGCCGACAAAGTATCTTTTGCTGCATTACTCATCAGATCTATCTTTTCTCTGACAGTACGCTTCTTATAGTTTTCAAACTCAGCCAGCAATCTTAGGTGCTTATCTTTGAGTTCTGATTTTTCTTGTGTTAAGACAGCTACCTCATCTAGCTGAGGTTCGACCTGCTCTTCGGTCATCTCATCGATTCCTTCGGTAGCATCCGTTACTTGATCTTGAATCTCCACTTCCGGAGCTTCCGCTTCTTTGTTCTTCTTTTTAGCCATTTTATTTTTCCATTTATTGAACATACAATGGGAGTGCATTTACTATGCCATTGGATTTTATGCGTCATTTTGGCATATTATCTATAAATCGCCCTGAAAAAAGGTCAAATCCTACCATTTTTGCTTTAGTAATGTCACTTATTTTCCCAGTAGAATGTATCAATTTTAGCGTTAAAAATACTCGCAATAGCTAAGGCTGTTGCTGTGTTTTGTGCCTTGATCTTGACAAATTCTCTTCGAAACCTAGTGTGACCACTTAAAACATAATTGGTATTAGCCTTTTTGCAGTGCTTTTTCTATCTCTTCAAAACTCATATTTACGCCAATAACGTTGCCATTAGGCGCTATCAAATACTTGGTTGGTACCTCCCGTACACCGTACAATTTAGTAGCAATTTTAGCATTCAAAATTTTAAAATTTGAAATGGGGTCAAAGATATGATAATCCCAATCTAATCCCAGCTTATCAATAGCCCGTTTAGTACGTTCTAGATCGGTTTCTCGCTCCAAAGCGACACTCACGATATGAAAGTTATCCGCATTTGGAATATTGGCATTATGATACTTTTTATGCAGTGCTTTGAGTGCTGGCATCTCTACACGACATGGACCACACCATGTCCCCCAAAAATCTAATAATACATAATTGCCTCTCAGATCACTCAATGAAAACGCCTGCCCATCGACCAAGGTAGTATTGAAGCCTGGAGCTACTTCTCCATCTCCAAACTTGGGTGCCATGAACAATGACTTGCCCGCATAGACCAATCCAAGGATAGCAATGAAAATAATTAAACGCTTTACTGATTTATTCATTTTATTCGTTTTCTTTTTTACTAAATTGTCATCCTTTTACAAAAGAACATCACTCATGATCATAGATCCAACAAAGATACCAACTGCCGATTTACACCAATACCTCCTCGGCTCCGTAGCTCCTAGACCTATAGCGCTAGTCAGCACGATTGATGAACATGGTGTAGCTAATGTAGCACCTTATAGTTTCTTTAATGCCTTCAGCTCCAACCCTCCTATCTTGGTCTTCTCTTCCAATAGAAAAGTCAAAGATAATACTACCAAGGATACCTTACACAATATCCAGAACAACAAGGAAGTAGTTATCAATGTTGTATCTCACGATATCCTTAGACAAATGACACTGAGTAGTGTGGCCTTTGCCCCTACAGAAAGTGAATTCGAGAAAGCAGGATTCACTCCCTTACCTTCAGAGACGGTAAAGCCCTTCAGAGTAAAAGAGTCTCCTGTCCAGATGGAATGCAAAGTACAAGACATCGTTACACTAGGTACACATGGTGGCGCAGGTCACTTGATCATCTGCCTAGTCACACGTATGCATATAGATGATCGCATCCTTGATGTAGATCGTAAAATAGATCCCCACAAGATAGACTTGATGGGCAGACTCGGTCGTGCTTTCTACAGCCGTGCTTCTGGTGACTCTGTCATGAAGGTGTATCAGAACATAGCTAAGATACCTCTAGGATATGATCAGATATCAGAGCATATCAAAACGTCTAAAATCTTAGCCGCAAATGATGTTGCCCGTATCGCAGGGCAGCTTGCACTGCCGGATGATGAGGCTATTGCACATGCGAAGCAGGAGTATGCTGCTCTCTTAGCTGGGGATACTGATTCTATACATAAAAAGGCAAAGGAACTTATAGCTAACGAAGAGGTAGAGAAAGCTTTTGCCTTGTTGATGGGTGAGGT
>CALJVI010000248.1 GCA_937974575.1 uncultured Saprospiraceae bacterium
CTCAATATTGGCGAAGGCAGTGTGTTTTGTCAAGAGACGATATCAGTAGGTGGAACTGTAGTCGATACAATTTTTCAAGATTTTGGATCACGATATTCTTATATCTTACCATTTGAAAACTTCTTACAATATGGAGAAGCAACAATATTGCGATGCTTCAGAAATGATGAATTGGGCCATTTGGATTTTGAAGCGGACTTGTTGGCCATCTGTCCATCGTGTTCATTTTCAGATTTCGAGTATGACTGCAAGCAGTTAAGTACGATTACTTCTAATCCAATATCCAACACCGATATTCACGTATTTCCTAATCCTGCCGCTGACTATTTTAATATTCGATCTAAGGAAAAGCCGATTTATAGTTTTGCCATCTTTAATCTTAGTGGTCAGCTAATCATAGACGAAAAGTGCGATGCTAGAGAGATAAAGGTGGAGACTATAGGTTTATCAGATGGAATGTATTTTCTGCTCATCAATGAACGATACTTTGAGAAGTTGGTAGTCGATCATCAGTAAGTAACTTCATGCCTAACGAATAGCTTTCGTCTTGCAATAGAGTGTATGAGTTAAGTATTTTTTGGGGCCATCACGCCAAAGGGGGCGTGACCAGGCTCTATCGGGGTTCGCTGCGCTACCGTCCCGACTCTACTGCGTGCCGCCGTGACCAAGCCCTTTCGATCCTTTGTCCATATTGGTTTATTCTCTATTTGAAAATATTAATGGACATCCCTGTTTAACTACCTTCTTCTCAAGAGAAAGTTAAAAGAGGTGCTCTCATGCTTAAATGACTGAATTTCGATCATCTAAAATCTTTCATTCCATGAACTTTGATTATCATGTGGCTTAATCCATCAAAGCCTATTTATTGCTTTTATCACTTAAGAAAATTCTTGCTCGGTACGCACTATTGAATACAGCAACAAAGTATATGTTTGCTGCTCAGTTTACATTGCAAGGAGTTCACGTGGCGATGTTTCTATTGCTCAACTACTATATGGTCAAGCAAGGATTTAAGGATTACGAAACCGTAGAGATTTGGGCCTATCGGTTTGCTGCTGTGATGATATTGGCCTTTCCCATAGGCTTGTATATTAAGGGACGCTCGGTCAAGCCCTTCTTTTGGATCGCTACTATATTGATGCCTTTCGCTTCGGTATTTTTGATTTATGCGATCAGTGTAGGTTGGCATGGACTCATGTATGCTAGTGCGATTTTATGGGGAGTAGCTTATGCATGTATGCAAACCTGTGTACAGCCATTTGTCTTACTGAACACCAAGAAAGAATTGCACTCAGAGGCATTTTCACTTTCTTTTCTGTCCTTTAGTTCCATGATATTTGTAGAGGGGATGATCTATTTCTTTCTGAGTCGACAATTTCCGAATGTGATCGACGAGCATAATTTTTTGATGGCGATAGGAGTCCTTTCTGTGATAGGGATATACTTCGTATCTAAAATTGATATAGAAGAAAATATCTCTGAAAAAATACCGCTTCGACGAATTTTATACGATTACGATTGGCCAATTATTTTCAAAGCCATCATTCCGACTATTCTGATGGCAGTAGGTGCTGGATTTTCTATACCAGTGATCAATCTTTTCTTTTTGAATGTACACGGAGTAGAGTCTACCAATTTTTCATTGATGGGATCTATGACCTATATGATGGTAGCGATCGTCATGCTTTTTATACCCTATATCCGCCGGAGATTTGGTTATCAGGTAGCAGTGACTTTATTTCAAACTGCAGCTGTTATCTCTTTATTTATAATGTCTATTACCGAGTATTTTGCAGATCGGGAATACGCATTGGCCATTGCGATATTCTTTTACCTCATCCGTCAACCTCTGATGAATTGTGCTAGCCCAATGGCTTCGGAAGTAGTGGTTTACTATGTAGGCAAGCGCAATCAAGAAATCATCGCCGCGCTCAACGCTTCTATCTGGAATGGATCTTGGTTATTGTCCACCTCAATTTTTGCTTTATTGAGGCGGATGGAATTTCGCTATGTTTCTATATTTCTCATCACAGTAGTTCTATATGTGATCAGTATTATCTGGTATTGGTGGTTGATCAGAGATTATGAACGAAAGATTCATCAACAAATAGATTAACAAGCCGGGTCTGGTATGATGGAGTGAATTTTGTTGATCTTTTTGACGATCTCTTCATCCAGCACGATATCTATACTCTCTATATTTTCCTTCAACTGGTTCATCTTTGTAGCACCGATGATGTTGCTGGTGACAAATGGCTGTTGGTTGATCCAGGCACAAGCCAATTGTGCTAAGCTAAGACCCGACTCCTTGGCAAGATCATAGTATTGCTTAGTAGCCATTAAAGAGTTGTCTGAATTGTATCGCTGATATTGGTTGAATAAGTTCAATCTACAATTGGGTGTATCTGTGCCGTCGATGTATTTATTAGTCAGTCTGCCACAGGCTAAGGGAGAGTATGCCAATAATCCGCAGTGTTCTCTAATAGACATCTCTGCCAGTCCGACTTCATAGGATCTGTTTAATAGATTGTACGGATTTTGGACGGATGCAATCCTCGGAAGGTCAAACTGCTCTGAAAGTTTTAAGTAATTCATAGTGCCCCAGGGGGTCTCATTGGAAATCCCAATATGCTTGATCTGTCCTTTATCTACATATTTTTGTAATACTTCCAATCTCATTTTGAAATTGTCAGCCCACCCTTCTTCGTGCTCATATACTCGTTTGCCAAAAAAGTTTGCCGAGCGCTCGGGCCAATGGATTTGGTAAAGATCTATATAGTCTGTTTTCAGTCTTCGCAAACTACCTTCGATGGCTTCTTCTAAATATTGAGGCGTATAGATACTGGTATCACGGATGTGCTTGGTGTATGGTCCTGGTCCAGCAATCTTGGTAGCTAGTACTATCTTTTCCCTGTTTTGGCGAGCTTCCATCCAGTTGCCGATAATCGTCTCTGTACTTCCATAGGTCTCTGCTCGTGCTGGAGTAGCGTATAGTTCTGCAGTATCGAAGAAGTTCACACCTTTATCTAAGGCATAATCCATCTGCTCGAAGGCTTCATCTTGGGTATTCTGCTCCCCCCAAGTCATGGTTCCGAGACAAATAACACTAACATCTATATCTGTATTTCCGAGTTTGCGGTATTTCATAATTGTGATATTTTAATTGAGAATACAAGTATACATAAGAACTGCTTAGAAAGTAAAATATCTGAGCACAATGCCGTTCAATCTATTCCCTTCGCTAAGAATAGTCGCGTAGCACCGCAGGTGTGAAGCACGACAAACGGAGTGCGTTAGAGATAAGTGGTAGAAGCGTTTCCGATTTTTTTATCGGAAGTAGCGGATGACACGGTCACGCCGATAGGTCGTGATAGCCCATGAAGAGAATTGTGAAATGAGTTATGAGTACGCTGTTGTATGCACCATGCATGAGCAATACCTAATACCTTTTTTAAAAATCACACTCCGATCCATGCTCGTCTAACCAATCCTCATAGACTTTATAATCAGGCATAGCCTCCTCGACTAAAGCCCAAAAACGATGGGAATGATTGTGCTCTATAAAGTGGGCCAACTCATGGATGATCACATAGTCAATGACTGCTGGTGGAGCGAAAAATAAGCGAGTAGATAGGTTGATATTGCCACTGGTCGAGCAGCTGCCCCAGTTGGAAGTATTGTACTTGAGCGATATACTTTTGATGTTGGGAAGCTGGTAAAACTGTTGATTAAGCTCATAGACCCGACGTATGATGTGCGGATAAAAGTCTTTTGCGATAACTCGGCTCAGCAATTTCTTGATGGTCTTGTTGCGAGCCTCAGATTCTAAACCTAAAGGGATCTCGATGTATATAATGTCTCCTACGATCTGACCACGCAGACTCTTGCGACTCCCCTTTTCGGAAATACTTAAAATGTAGTGTCTCTGGCCTACATGATAATCCTCGCCATGCGTGTAGGACTTGGTTTGGTACTTGTGCAGAAGTGACGGATC
>CALJVI010000249.1 GCA_937974575.1 uncultured Saprospiraceae bacterium
ACCTATTTAGATTAAATCTAAATAATATGTGTAGATAGAGAAAGACAAATGACCAGAACAAATAATATAAAAGCTTACTATCTTTGCCATGTTTTATTAAAAACCATCTAAATCTTTTATTTTGAAAGACAAAATAGCCAAAATTGGTGCTGTTTTACCCCTTGTTTTATTGAGTGCTAATCTCAGTGCGCAAACTGTTATGCTAGCAAGCGCATCAACTATTCTTCCTTATGCTCTAATACTCGTATCGGCAGTCCTTATACTAGGAGCTGTGTTTGTGATATCTGAGAGTTTTGTGAGAATGGAGGCAAAACAACTGGGTGTAGACACTGAGAAAAACAACTTTTCTATTTTTCCTACTAAGGAAGAATTGATGGGTGCAAAAGTGGAAGGCGGATCAGCATCTGCAAGCGATGTGATATTCCTGAAGAAGGGATTTGACATCAACCTAGAGGGAGCAGCAGAATATACTGTAGACGAAAATGCTTCTGTGACTAGATTTGCAGTTCAGCCTAAAAACTTCATCGGATTATCTCCAATACCTAAGGTGGAAGTGGAAGTGGGCAATGAGGTACAAGCAGGTGATGTACTCTACTACGATAAGAAAAATCCAGACGTAAAGTTCTGTTCGCCAGTGAGTGGTGAGGTGATTGAAATCAATCGTGGAGCTAAAAGGTCAATTGCTGAGATAGTAATCTTAGCAGATAAAGAAATCAAGTACCGTCCAATGGCTGAGTTTGATCTTGAAAACTGCAGCAGAGAGGAATTGGTAACTTATATGAAAGAAAGTGGTGTTTGGCCTCATATCCGTCAGAGACCTTATAATATAATAGCGAACTCGGCTGAGACGCCTAAGGCGATTTTTATCTCGACATTTGATTCGGCTCCACTTGCGCCAGATTTGGATATTATCATAGCTGGTAGAGACAAGGAGTTTCAAGCTGGACTGGATGTCCTCAATAAGTTGACACCAGGTAAAGTACACTTAGGCTTGAACGCTAAGGATACTGATCCTTCACCAGTCTTCGAAAACGCAACAGGTGTTGAAAAGCACTGGATACATGGTGAGCACCCTGCTGGAAATGTGGGTATACAAATACACCATATAGATCCTATCAACGCAGGTGAGCGTGTATGGACGGTGGGTGTACAAGATGTAGCGACTATCGGATCACTGTTTTTGGAAGGTGTCTATGATGCGGAAAGAATAGTTGCGATCACAGGTGCAGAACTTAATACCCCTAAATATGTCACTACCTACTTGGGCGCTAATATGGGCGACTTGATCGGTAGCAATCTGAAGAACGATCATGTAAGATTTATCTCAGGGGACGTATTATCAGGTAAGACAAAGAAGAAAGAAGAGTACTTAGACTTTTTTGATGATCAGGTATCGGTTATCGCAGAAGGGGATGAGTATGAAATGTTTGGTTGGTTGGCTCCACAGTCGGCTAGACCGAGTATATCTCCAACATTCCTAAGTAACCTTATCGGAAGTACCTATGTAGCCAACACCAATACGCACGGTGAAGGTAGAGCGCTAGTAGTGTCAGATCAGTATGAGCAAGTATTGCCCATGGATATTTATCCAGAGCATTTGGTAAAGTCTATTTTGGTAAATGACTTAGAGCGTATGGAAGGATTGGGCATATACGAATTGGTAGAAGAGGATGTGGCATTGTGTGAGTTTGTATGTACATCTAAGCAACCTGTGCAAGCAATATTGAGAGAGGGTCTTACGACCATGATGGATCAAGAATAATATAGAAAAACAAAATATTAAAATGGGCTTACTCCAGTTTTTACATAAAATAGAACCAGATAAAAAGGAATCACCATTCTTACACACGCTGTTTGATGGCTTTTTCACTTTTGCCTACGCACCAAATTCAGTAACAAAGTCGGGTACACACATCAAGGATGGGATGGATCTGAAGCGTACCATGTTTATGGTGGTTATTGCATTGCAGTTGGCATATGTGTTTGGTACCTATAATATAGGTCATCAGCACTTTGTTGCTTTAGGAGAACATACTAGTTTCTTAGCTGGGTTTCACTTGAAGCTGGTTTATGGCTTAACCAAGTTGTTGCCACTTTTCATAGTAGCCAATGTAGTTGGACTAGGTATCGAATTTATCTATGCCGCTAAAAAGGGGCATGCTATAGAAGAGGGCTATCTGGTATCAGGAGCTCTGATTCCATTGATCATGCCTCCTGATTTACCGCTTTGGATCCTTGCACTATCTGTAGTATTTGCTGTAGTACTAGGTAAGGAGGCATTTGGTGGGACAGGTATGAATATCATGAATATTGCTTTACTATCTCGTGTATTCATCTTCTTTGCTTATCCTACTTTTATTTCTGGTGATGAGGTGTGGATCTCTGGTATCGTGAAGGAAGGCACAGAGCACTTCGGTGCTGCCTATGGAATGGTGCATGGTGTATTTGATTGGGTCTTCAGTGGGCTCGGCTGGTCGACCTTTGGAGAAGGAGGCAAAGCGGTTATAGATGGATATACTGGAGCCACTCCACTTGCACTTGCGGCAAAGGGTGGATGGCCGGCTGTCACAGAAGTATATAGTCCTTCGCAAATGTTTTGGGGTGCTATCCCAGGATCTATAGGTGAAGTACCTAAGTTGTTTATCGTATTAGGTGCTGGTTTATTAGTAGCATTGAAAATAGCGAGTTGGAGAGTGATGCTTTCTATGGTAATTGGTGCTGCAGTAGGAGGGATGTTGATCAATCTATGGGGAGCCAATCCATTTATGGAAGTACACTGGTTGAACCATTTCTATATGGGATCATTTTTCTTTGCTATGGCATTTATGGCAACAGATCCTGTAACCGCTGCTCGTACGCAAACAGGTAAATGGATATATGGATTTTTGATTGGTGTAGTAGGTATGGTTATTCGAGTATTGAATCCTGCCTATCCTGAAGGATGGATGTTGGCGATATTGTTTATGAACGTTTTCGCACCATTAATTGACTACTATGTATTGGAAGCGAACGTTGCTCGTAGAATGAAGCGTGCAAAGACTTCTTCTGCCGTAGGTCTAAAGACGGAGCCACAATTAACCGTAACTGAACATTAATTATTAAATAGAACTCAAGATGCATAATACAAGATATACTATAACCTTTGTTTTGATCTTAAGTGCAGTAGTCGCTTTGTTGCTTACTGGATTTAGAGAAGGTACTAAGGGTCTTGCCGCTGCTGGTGAAGAGATCTTTAACAAAAGAGCAATCCTGAAAACCATCGAATCTGAATTGGGGGAAGGGGTAATCGTTAAAGACCTATCTGCTGATGAGATCAACAACATTTTTGAGACTAAGATCGACGAGAAAGCATTGAACATGAAAGGGGAGGTGCTAGACCAAGCAGCTATCGTTGCAGCAGGTTATAAAGGAGGTCGTGTCATAGATATTGATATCAAAAAAGAAAAGAAGAAGCCCGAAGCTGATAGAATATTACCACTCTACGAATACAATGGTAAGGAGAAAGTGTACATCATGTCTGTGATAGGATCAGGGCTTTGGGATTTGATCTGGGGAAATATTGCCGTGCGCTCTGATAAGCAAGCCACAGTAGTAGGAGCTAGTTTTGATCACGCAGGTGAGACGCCAGGTCTTGGTGCTGAGATTAAAGATAACCCAACTTTCCCTGCGCGATTTAAAGGAAAGAAGATTTATAATGAGGCTGGAGAATATGTATCTGTTGCATTAAAGAAGACAGGTGCTAAACCAAGTAACCCACATGCAGTAGATGGAATCTCTGGAGCGACAGTTACGGCTGTT
>CALJVI010000250.1 GCA_937974575.1 uncultured Saprospiraceae bacterium
GATTCCTGTTGGTTTGATTCCCCAATACGGATGAAAAATCAAACCAATCCATTGGTCGTAAAGATTAAAAATTATAGCCAAGAAGATGCAGATAATGTAAGGCTTGCCTTGAAGCTAGATGGACAAATAAAGCCAGTAGGCACCATGAGCGTGCCGGCAGGAAAAGAGGTGACGGATACAGTCAATGTAACCATACTCAGAAATGGATGGCACAAAGCCGAATTGACCATTACGGATTACCCAGTGCAGTTTGACGATTCCTACTATTTTACGTTTAATGTTGCAGAGCAGATCAACGCCTTAGTGATCAACGGTGCAGCTGCCAACAAGTATTTGAATGCTGCCTTCAGGGGGATTGAGACATTTAACATTGTCAATAAGACCAGTCAAAATTTGGATTACTCCTCTTTTCCATCTTATGATTTGATCATTACCAATGACTTGACCAATCTATCTTCGGGCCTGAATGCCGAATTGGTAAAGTATATAAAAAATGGAGGTAACGTACTGATGTTTCCTTCTAGCGCAGCGAATAAAAGTAACTACAATGCTTTTCTGGATGGGATACCTGCCAATCAATTGGGTAATTTTGAAAACACAGAACGAAAAGTATCCAATATCAATACAGAGGAATTTGTTTTTAAAGATGTATTTGAAAGCAAGAGTTCTCTTTTTAAACTGCCCGTGAGTCAAGGTAATTATGCATTGAGCAAATTCTCGAGCAGAGGGGAGGAACCTTTAATGATCTATAGAGATGGATCCACCTTCTTAGCAAAATATAGAGCAGGGCAGGGCCACTTATACTTGTGTGCCAGTCCACTACAGCAAAGTACCAATGACTTGGTCAAGAATGGAGAAATCTTCGTACCTATGCTGTACAAGATGGCTATATCTTCCGCTAGGAATACCCAAATAGCATATACCATAGGTAAAGACGAGGTGCTAGACCAGCCTAATCAGGCGACTGGTGCTGAAATGATCTACAAGATCAAAGGGGCAAAAGAAGAATTTATACCAGAACAAAAAGTGCTGGGTGCTCAAGTAATATTGGGAATGAATAACCAGATCAAAGAAGCAGGCTTTTATGACCTTTACCTGGAAAAAGGAAAGCCTCTTGGAATCTTTGGCTATAACTTTGATCGACGAGAATCACAATTGCAGTATATCAATGCAAGTGGATTGGCTACTATGACACAAAATAATCCAGCCTTTTCTATTGTAGATTCTACCAATAATGCTAATTTCGCCGAGCTGATCAAGGAAAGAAGCACAGGGGTAGTATTGTGGAGATGGTGTATAATCTTGGCTTTAATATTTTTAGCCATTGAGGTCTTGCTCCTTCGTTTCTGGAAAGTGGATTAAGTATATTATCATCGTACTACAAAAAATTTGAATGGACGTACTGTACAAGCAAATACGTATACTCTCTCCCGATAAAAAAGTACCTCGCAAGAAGGTAGACCTTCTCATTTCCAACGGAATCATAAAAAAGATTGCTGATACCATCAAAGCACCCAAGGGAGCCAAGGTGCTAGAGTATGCAGATGCATATTGTAGTATTGGATGGATGGATACGGGAGTGCATTGTGGAGAGCCTGGATTTGAACATAGAGAAACTTTAGATACTATTAGAAATGCTGCTGCCAATGGAGGTTTTACGAGCATAGTCGTGGCACCGGACTTACACCCAGTGGTAGACAACAAATCCCAAGTAGCATTCTTAGCAAGTAAAAACGCTTCATCAGCAGTCCGCATCCTTCCTGTGGGATCGGTGAGTACCGCCGGCAAAGGAGAGAATATTTCTGAGATGATGGATATGAATGAAGCAGGAGCAGTTGCTTTTTCGGATGGTAACCATAGCATCCAAAGTGGTGGTTTGATCCAGCGAGCACTGCATTACGCTAAGTCATTTGAAGGACTCATTTGTAATCAGCCCAATGATGCCAGTGTGAGTGGTGATGGCCAAATGCATGAGGGTGAATTGAGTACAATGCTTGGTTTGCCAGGATTGCCGAGCTTAGCTGAAGAGCTGATGCTGAAGCGTGACCTGGATATCTGCGCCTATACAGAATCGAGATTGCACTGTGAGCAAGTATCTAGTGCAGGATCAGTCAGTTTATTGAAAGCAGCCAAAAAATCAGGACTTCAGGTAAGTGCCTCTGCACCTATTATGAATCTTTGTTTTAGCGATGAAGCATTGAGTGACTTTGATGTCAACTATAAGGTCTTTCCTCCACTCAGATCCAAGAAGGATCAAAAAGCTTTATTGAAAGGACTTACGGAGGGTACCATAGATATCATCTCTTCCAATCATCAACCTCTGGAAGAAGAGTTGAAAAAAGTAGAGTTTCCTTACGCATCATTCGGGGCTACGGGGATAGAAACCTTACTGCCTTTAGCATTGACGCTGTGTTCGGATAAATTCACCTTAGTAGATTTGATAGATAAGATCGCTTACAGACCTAGAGAAATATTTGGTCAGGAGATACCTACTATTGAAGAAGGCGCTCAAGCGAACATATGTGTATTTAGTCCTTCTGCCGAATGGACCTACGAAAAGCAGAATGTAAAGTCTAAAAGTAAGAATTCACCCTTTTTGGGAAAGCAACTTTCGGGTAGAGTATATTCTATATATAATAATGGGGTCTTGGTAGAAAATTAGATCACGATTTCGTGAATTTTACCAATTTAGTGTATATTTCATTTCATTATACACACGAAAAATCACACGCTATGTTAGATCAAGATTTAAGTTCGATTAATCATGACGCATCCCCATGGCCACATGCTGTAAGGTACGGCATCATTTGGGCTCTGGTAGGTATCATCATGCAATTGGTAATGTATTCTACTGGGATGTTGGAAACTATCCTTGCTTCAAAAGCGCCTGCCTCAACAAGTATATTGATCACACTTGCAGGAATATTGATAGCCGTTTTTAGCATTTATAAAGCTATTGGCGACTACAGAGCTGCTAGAGGTGGCGGAATTTCCTTGGGCAAGGCGGTCGGTGTAGGAGCATTGACAGGTTTAGTATATGGAGCAATATTCGCTGTCTTTTCATATATCTTTTACAATTTTATCTTTACTGGATACGGAAGCTTTATGGAATCGATCATGATCGAACAGTGGGAAAATGCTGGTATGGGAGAAGATGAGATTGAGGCAGCTTTGGGGATGTCAGGCATGTTTACCTCGCCAATGTTTGCGGCTATAGCTTCAGTTCCAGCAGGAGTATTATACGGTACTATCATTTCCCTTATAGCTGGCGCATTCATGAAGACAGAATAACCTGAATATGAATAAATCTACTCAATACGGCATATTGGCTGCGATATTGGCTATTTGCCTTTATCTGGTTCTTTATTTCGTAGAAAAGCAACTGATAGTAAATCCATTCGTTAAGTCATTGAGGTATCCTATATACATTGTTTGCGCATGGATAGCAGTAGGCAAGAGTAGGAGTATGATGGAGGATAAGTCAGCCCTAGCCAGTTGGATAAGGCCAGCATTTCTCACCTTTGTGGTAGCAAGTACGATTTTTACAATCTTTGAGTTTGTTTTATTTAGATTTGTAGATCATGATTTGTATCGCTTAAGTGCGGAGTATTTGAATGAACACTTTCCAGAAATTCAACCTAAAGGGGTACCTGGCCGAACAAAGGCTATCGCTGAAGTTGGTATAGAAGAGGCAGTTAGCATTTCAAGGACTATCTTTACTCTTGCTAGAGAACTAGTAGTAGGATTTTTATTTTCGGCACTTATTGGATTGATTTGGAGAAACAAAGAATGAATTTAAGCATTATCGTACCGGTTTTTAATGAGGAAGAATCTTTACCTCATTTAGAAGAATGGATTGCCCGAGTCATGGACGATCACGATTTCGTATATGAAGTCCTGATGATCGATGACGGGAGCTCTGATGACTCATGGTCGGTCATAAAAAGCCTACGTCGTAAGAATAAAAATATTCGCGGCATAAAATTTCGTCGCAATTATGGCAAATCCGCAGCATTGAATATTGCATTCGAACATGCAAAAGGAGATGTAGTCATTACCATGGATGCGGATCTTCAAGATAGTCCAGAAGAGATTCCAGCCTTGTACAATATGATCGTGAATGAAAACTATGATCTAGTTTCTGGGTGGAAGAAAAAAAGACATGATCCTTTATCAAAGACGATTCCTTCAAAATTTTTCAATAAAGTGACGCGTCTTATCAGTGGTATTGAACTCAATGATTTCAACTGCGGTCTCAAGGCCTATAGAAAGGAAGTGGTCAAGAGTGTTGAAGTATATGGAGAAATGCATCGTTACATTCCAGTCATGGCCAAGTGGTCTGGGTTTAATAAAATAGGTGAGAAAGTAGTACAGCATCAAGAGCGTAAATTTGGGTACTCCAAGTTTGGAGCAGGACGACTAGTGACTGGCTTTTTGGATCTATTATCGATTACTTTTGTAGGCAAGTTTGGAAAGCGACCAATGCACTTTTTAGGTACGCTAGGAACTATCGCTTTTATGATCGGTTTTGTAATCTTGGCCGTTTTAAGTATAAATAAGCTGTTTAGAGAAGGGTATGGAATGACCGAAAGACCATTATTCTTCTTTGGGATTCTTTCCTTGATTATAGGGACACAGTTGTTCGTTACTGGATTCTTAGCAGAATTAGTATCAAGAACCTCTCCCAACAGAAATCATTATGTCATCGAAAAGAAGATGGGCATTGAGAAAAGCCTAATCGAAGAAGATATAAATGTGGATGTCTAATGGGCAAAAAAATTTGCATCATAGGTCCAGCTTATCCTTTGCGTGGAGGTCTTGCCTCCTTTAATGAAAGACTTGCATATGCCTACCAAGAAGAAGGCCATCAAGTAAAACTCTATACCTTTTCCTTACAATATCCCTCTTTTCTCTTTCCGGGTAAAACACAAATCTCCGAAGACCCTGCACCAAAAGACTTAGATATAGAAGTCTGTATCAATAGTATCAATCCATTCAATTGGTGGAGTGTAGGCAAGAAGATTGCAGCGGAAAATTTTGATCTAGTCATTGCACGATTTTGGATACCTTTTATGGGGCCTAGTCTAGGGACCATCCTTCGCCAGATTTCCGATAGAAATACGACCAAGGTTGTCGGTCTTATTGACAACATCGTTCCACACGAATCAAGAATAGGGGATAAAGCACTAGCGAAGTATTTTACTAAAAGATGTGATGCCTTCATTGTAATGTCCAAATCTGTAAAAGAGGAATTACAAAACTTTATCACTACACAGCCAGTGGCCTATGCGCCACATCCAATATACGATATATACCATGATGCGCTTCCCATGAAGCTATCCAAAGCACATTTGGATTTACCTGAAAATAAATCATATCTGTTATTCTTTGGTTTT
>CALJVI010000251.1 GCA_937974575.1 uncultured Saprospiraceae bacterium
ATATTAGGCCCCTTTTATAGACCCAATGCGCCCATTCGTTCAAACCTCCTTACTACAGGATTGTCTGGTACTAGAATAAAGCTAAAAGGTAAAGTGTATAAGTCAGATTGTATAACGCCACAGCAAAATGCGGAAGTAGAAATCTGGCACTGCAATTCAGAAGGGGAGTATGACCTAGAGTCTAATGATTTCAATCAAAGAGCGCGTTTGATTACGAACGAGTTGGGGGAGTATTCCTTCTTGACCATATTGCCTGGAAAGTATTTGAATGGAAGATTGTATCGACCTGCACATATTCATTTTAGAATAACAGAAGAAAATAGTCAAGAGATAGTTTCTCAAATATACTTTATGGGTGACCCACATATTGTAGAAGATCCTTGGGCATCTAAAGAAAAAGCACAAAGCCGTATTCTTAACATTATACCAGAAGATCTAGAAGGTAACTTAAGTGTCAACTTTGATATTTATTTGAAAGAGAAATAAAGGGCTCAACCATTGTCAAAAGTTTAAAATAAAAAAGGGTTAAGCTCGACTAAAGCTTAACCCTTTTTTAGTGGTAGTATAATTTGATGTTGAAATTCTTAATTACTATTCAATCTCTTGTTCTCTTCTTCTGCACCAGTACTTCTTTTACGAGATTTTATCTTTTGGTTACCGAAGTTATGAGTGTAACTTACTCTAACCCGCTGACTATCCCAGCCTCCAAATCCAGAGGTGCGTAATGCTCCAAAATTGACTTCTGCTTTCCATTGACTGGTGTATAATATATCAGTAACATTGATTTTCAAAGTACCCTGATTGTTGAATAATTTTTTCTGTAGTCCAGCATTCAGAGATCCCATAGGCCCAGTCTCAAAGTTTCCACCCCAAACACCGCCAGCGCCAAACCATCCAGACACTTCAAAGGAAAAATCTTTTGGCAGTTTGAAAGTATGCTGACCATAAAAGTTGAATGCAGGCCTTACTATATCAACTACCTTACCTTCTCCATAGTCCCCTTGATTACTGACTACGTAAGTAGTGATACTGGTGAAGGTGCTCCACCAATCATTGATGCTATAAGGTGCGCTAAAGTTCAAGCTCAAATTTTCTTGTGATCCAAGGTTTTCCCAGAAGAAACGTTCTCCTGTAGGCACGCCAGGTGCATCGTCAGCTAAGAGTGTAGCTTCAGAGAATCTAGTCATAAGGTCAACTGTTTTACTGTATTTAAGTACCGTATTTATCGAATAATTGTGCGTGTGAGACAATTGAATATTGGTAGTATACTGTGGCCTTAAAAATGGATTTCCAGAGGAAGAAGTCTTATCATTGATAAAGTACTCAAATGGATTTAGGTTTTGATAATTCGGACGATCTAGTCTACGGCTAAAGGCAAGACCTATGGTGTTTTTTTGATTAACTTGATAGGTGATTCCACCTGAAGGAAATACATTGACATAGTTTCTAGTTACGGTACTATCCTGTGCTTCACCGATAAGTACTCCTTCAGTCAAGGATGCCTCTACTCTTAAGCCTGCATTATAAGTCCACTTATCTTTTTTCCAATCGTAATTTACATAAGCAGCATTTACATTTTCAAAGTAAGTGTAGTCACTACTACGTAATGTATTGAGTATTGGAGAGCCGCCTAATATATTAAAAAAGCTAAAACCATTGTCTGTGTCTACGAGGGCAGATTTTATTCCTGCACCAATTTTACCTTTTCCTAGATCTCTTTCAAAGTCTACCTTTGCGGTATAGATATCGATGTTTGTATTTTGAGCATCTTCGTTAGTGGTAGAATCTCTTTGCTCTAAAACTTCAGGAGCAGCATAGTAGTTAAAGTAAGAGTGTTCCTTTTCTGTTTTATATGTACCGTAATTGAAATCGAAATTCCAAAACAGATTTTTCTCTCCTTTTATTTGGTAGTTAAGATTGGCATCTAGTCTTGAGTTATTTCCTTTTTCGTCTGTCTCGGCAAAGAGGATGTCTTCTATAGTGTTTCTGCTAGACAGATTTCCTATTTCGGTATTGCTCAGACCTGGACCAGTAGAAGTATTGGTACCTCCATCAACAATAAACCCAATGGTGTGGTTTTTATTGATAAAGAAGTCTGACCCAAATCTCACATTATGTCCTTTTGAGTAATTAAAGTGATCGTACGATTGATCATAAAACCTTCCTTCTTGTTCTCTGTCGAGTCTTTCAAAATTATAACCAGCTCCGTTATTGTAGCCATAGGTTCCAAATATATTATAAAAGTTTTTTCTATGGTTGAGTCTCAGCTGTCCGCTATAATCTTCAACCTTTCCTTTTCCGTAGTTGGCAGTGATAGATCCATTGGTGCCGAAGTTTCCATTCTTTTTTAATTTAATATTAATGATACCCGCATTTCCTTCTGCTTCGTATTTAGCAGATGGGTTGGTGATGATTTCAATATTGTCGATGTCCGATGCATTGAGTGAGCGTAAGTAATTGGCAAGATCATCACCACTCATTCTAGCAGGACGGTCGTTGATGTAGATTCTTACTCCACCTTTACCCATGAGGGTTACATTCTCATTATTGTCTAGGATGACTCCAGGGGATTTTCTTAATAGCTCCAATGCATTGCTTCCTCCAGCGCCAATACTGTTCTCTACATTGAAAACGATCTTATCTGGTCGCACCTCGATCATGCGACGCTCCGCTGTTACAAGCACCTCATCTAGGTCATTGGTCTGTGCGGCCATCTTGATCACTTCAAAGACTTTTTGCTCTTCTGCTCCTAGCCTAAATACAGCACTTGAGTATTCTGGTAGACCGACATAGCTGATCTTGATAAAGTAGTCACCTGCTGGGATATTAGAGAATATATACTTGCCTGTCTCATCTGTGAGCTCCGCCTTGGTCAATGTGCTATCCGTCGCAGCATGCAACAAGATATTGGCATAGAGCAATGGTTCACCACTCTCTTCAAGGGCTACTCCAGTAAGGCTATTGGTAATGTCTTGAGCTTGAATGTAGTTGATATTAACAAAGGCGAGCATCAAGAGTGTGTAGATAATCTTTTTCATAGGTATTTTAGTCGATTGTATAAGCTTCAAAGCTATGGTTTTCAAGGTAGAACGATGTCTATTGCAAAGCTGTTAACAATCTCTTAAGATTTCAAATACTATTGACGAATAGGCTGAACTTATAGACTAAGCAACATAGGA
>CALJVI010000252.1 GCA_937974575.1 uncultured Saprospiraceae bacterium
TCTTCATATCGTTCTGTATACATAAGCAGGATGCTTTCTCCTTGCAGTGCGATACTCCGAGTCGCTAGTCTGGTGAAAATGGATTTGTTCTCTAAAACCATTGCTTCAGGATGATAATGGGTTTTTATTATGTGCATAAAAGTCGCCTATATTTTGGGTAAATGTACGACTAAATAGCAGATGTATTTGGAGCTTTTGTATTGGAATATTTCATCAAATTTTGAATCTATCTCTGACCAAAGGAGTTTAAATAACATGGTTTGTTCGGATCATTGTAAAAATGCCGATAAAGCTTGATTCTTTACTTCTAAACTAATACATACAAAAATGGATATCATCTCTTATAAAGATAAGGCAATCGGAATGGCCATGGAATACATTCCTACAGTTATACTAGCTTTGGTGACGCTAGTAGTTGGCTTTTGGATTATTGCCAGAGTTGTGAAGTTTATCAAAAAAGGGATAGAGCGATCTGGAACTGACGAAACCTTGTCTAGCTTTCTTTCATCTATTATTAATATAGGGCTAAAGCTAATGCTACTCTTGTCAGTAGCAGGTATGTTTGGTATTAATACTACCTCTTTTATAGCTATATTTAGTGCCCTTATGGTGGGTATAGGGATGGCCTTAAATGGTACGCTAGGTCATGTGGCTAGCGGGGTCATGTTGATGATATTCAAACCCATCAAAGTAGGGGACTTGGTAACTATCGGTGGCAATGCTACTACAGGCACCGTAGACTCCATCAATGCTTTCAATACCACACTAAAAACCTTGGATAATAAAAGGATTATC
This sequence comes from uncultured Saprospiraceae bacterium, assembly GCA_937974575.1. Taxonomy (GTDB): domain Bacteria; phylum Bacteroidota; class Bacteroidia; order Chitinophagales; family Saprospiraceae; genus JALZVN01. Next base: position 796 of record CALJVI010000252.1, read on the forward strand.
ATAGCCAATTCAAATGTAACTGGTAATGATATAATTAATATTTCTGGTCAAGGCGAAGTAGGTGTTGAATTGACTTTCGGCATAGGCTATGGTGATAACATAGATAAAGCAAGAAACCTAATACTTGAGGTTGGTGGCAAGTGTCCTCATATCCTACAACAACCTGCTCAAGGAGTTGTGGTTGCCGAATTGGGAGACAGTTCTGTAAATCTAGCTACTCGTCCTTTCTGCAAGAGTGAACACTATTGGGATACTTTATTTTTTATGCAAGAGAATGTAAAGAAAGAGTTTGATAAGAATAATATCGGAATTCCTTATCCTACTATGGATATCAATATGGTAGCGGCCAACTAGGGCTGACTACTATTTTTTTCTAAAAGGTAAAAGAAATTGGTTTATAAATCCGATAGGGTCTTTATGATCCTGCACGCCTACATGTATGATCTTTCTGTCCTTTGGCAATAGGAATGTACCAAAAACCAGATCCCAGATTATAAGAGCTTTTCCAAAATTATGGTTGGATTCTTTCTCCATTTCGGAATGATGCCAACGGTGCAGTTCCGCAGAATTGAAAATGTAATTCAAATATCCAGCTTTGAATTTGATATTTACATGTTCTAAAAACCCAGTAACTCCCGAAAAGATCAAAAGCATGATAGTCAACTGTTCCGAAGCATTCAATACTATCAAGGGTAGTAAATAGGCTGCACTACTAAGTATGGCATCAAAAAAATGAAAGCGTCCTGAATTGGCCCAGTATACTCGCTTTGCACTATGATGAACAAGATGTAGATTCCACAATGCAGGAAATGTATGACTGCATCTGTGCATCCAATAATAGCAGAATTCACAAATAAGTAGGCCTATAACAAAGGATAAACCAAGACTGAAATTTCGCTCTAGTATTCCTTCGGGCCCTAGGTAAGTGATCCATGTGATTGGGAAGTATAAAATAAATGGTAAGATAAATTGACTCAATTGTGATGCCACAGGAAGGGTAATAAAAGTTTGTAGTAGATCTGTTTTAAAGTCATTTTGATCTACATTCCAACTTTTATGGTAGGGCATGATCTGTTCGAAAATCACAATAATAAGTATTACAGGTACCAAGACGATTATCGGCATGTATACGATGTATGATTTTGGAATACATTCATTCAAAAGGAATATAGTGCAAAGGGTTCCAAATACTATAGTCGGGTAAATAAGATGCTCAATAATAGTTTTCATCTGAGAGTAATTCGAATTTGCTTAGTCTATTTCATACTTTATGAATAGTAGTCGATTCTCAAAATAAGGTTTTTTATTGACTTTTAGATTTTGCCCATATGATTAGAGTAGAACTTTGCGATATGATATTCTCTGCTTGCAGGTCATCTTACAAAACGATGAGGAGATCAATGTTGAAAAATCATTGGGACTGCTTTTTGAAAATATTGCAGCCTATATTGAATCCACCTGAGTTTGTTTGGAATAGTCGCAGAGGCGCTTGCGCTGGAGCACGGCGCAGCGGAGCGAGCAGGGCAAGGGATCGGCAGCGGCATCTCTATTAGATACGCATGGCAATGCGTATGTAATAGAGATATAGCAGAGAGCCCGACCCCGCGCTTTTTTGCGCTGGGGATGACCCCTCATAAATTTAGAATACGATCTTTTAATACTAGATTTTTCGAAGGGTCCTATTAGATTTTCTTTACTTGATGGTGAATTGTAGCGGAAGGCAGACAGGGTTTTTGCACCCTATCATGATTAAGTAATCTTCTATCTCGCCAGAAAGGGCTGGGCCAGTGGGACTCATATTGTCGGTATGACTCAGTCTGGCGCGAAGACCTATGGGCTGGGTGGTGGAAGCATTTTGAGGTACAGAAATCGCTATCGTGTTCTGACCAAAATTGGCTGCACCATCATCTGATAAGTCAGCGACCATCTCTCCTGGATCGTTAAAATCGCCGTCACCATTCCAGTCAATCCATACTTCATAGTGTGCGGTAGTTCCTGTAGTATTTGTTACATTGATAGGCAAATTGAGTGTGCCGCCTGGAACTATATTGAGGTTGTTGGAAAAATTATAACCGTCCTCATCTAT
>CALJVI010000253.1 GCA_937974575.1 uncultured Saprospiraceae bacterium
CTTTCCTTATATGTCTAAAAATATCAGGCATAAGAGTTAATCAGATTGTAGTCCTCTTCTTTTATAGTGTTTTTTAATAACCTTTTTGCACGCATCAACTGCGTCTTACTGGTACTTTCAGATATATTTAGTTGATCAGCAATCTCTTTGTGCGTAAACCCATCGATAATATACATATTAAATACTGCCCGGTAACCTTTTGGCATTGAGTTTATCAAGTTTGTCAAGTCTTTTAAATTTAGATTCTCTAAAGCCTTTGATCTTATTGTAAACTTATACTTCAGTTCAAGTATGTTATCCATCTTAGAAAAAATAGATTTCTTTCTAAATGATTTCAAACATTTATTGATGGTAATCCTAGTTGCCCAAGTGATGAAACTGCCTTTTTGATTATCAAATTTATTAAGGTCTTTAAATATAGCAATGCAAGCTTCTTGCAATATATCTTCTGCAAGTCCTCTTTCTGGTACATACCTAAGACAAGTAAGCATCAACTGTCTACTGTACTTTTTGTACAAGACTGAAAACAAATCTTTTTCTCCAAGGAGTATCTTTTCAATAACCTCTTGGTCTTTTGTATAGTTCGTATCTAAAACCATGTACTTACTACAGAAAATTACAGAATTTGTTTAATTAAAAGAAAAAAGAAAATGGGCCATCAAGTTGATGACCCATTTATAAATGCATTAGTCAACTTTAATTATTGATTTAGTTATCACTGCTTTATCTGAATGTATTCTAACAAAATACATTCCTGGGCCGTGTTCAATTAAGTTGATTTCCTGCGAATAAACTCCTGGCAATTGCGTGCCTAAGTTTATATTTTGAATTAGTCTTCCGTTCACATCATATACCTCAAACGAAGTATTAGACTCCGTCCTTGAGCTGTACCTAATCGTTGTATTATAAGAGAATGGGTTAGGGAATATTTCCAATTCCTCCCATTCATTTTGCAATTGAACTTGATTTAAGATCGAAGCTCCTCTTTGCAATGCCTCAACATTCTCCTCATTCAATACTGCAGGACCATCCCACAATGCGATAGGATAAGTTCCTCCATTTGAAAGCGCCACGTAAGGATAAAAAGTACCATCTTCCAAAGATCCTGTTGCAAAAACAGTTAGTGTATTACTCTTCCACCAGTCTATATCTAATTTATAAGACTCGACAGTTGCACTATTATCAGCTGTAGTTACATCCAATCTATATCCATTATCAGCTGGAATAAATAAGAAGTCCGACCCAAAACCACCATAGGAGACATCATCAAAGATGGAGCTACCACCTGAAACTATGTCTACCGCAGGTGCATCATATGCACCATGAAAAAACTGAACACCTACTTCATTAGAATCTGCATCTGGAGTAGCTCTATCAAACAAAGCGATCTCAACAGGTACATCATCTGATTCATCAAAGGTTCCGTGTACACCAAGTACATAAGTTTTATTTGCCTCAAAGTTGAGTGTTGCAAATATTGGAGTAGCAGGTTCGTACCCTCTTCTTGATCTCAATTCTATATCCAAATCTACACCTGCAGGAACATCAATATATGGCGTAGCTGTTAAGTAGGCTACTGAAGGAATTACTTCTATCCCATTCGCATATACACCTACTGTCTCGTCCTCAGCATTATGAATGATCTGCACTCTCGCTGTTCCTGAAGGAGGTGTTAAGTTAGGCACTAGCACCGCATCTATTACGTGTACTACTCCATTTTCAGCTAAGATATCTGCAAGGATTACTTGTGCATCATTTATAAATATTCCATTTTCATTTATACTTACTGTTACATCTTGACCTTGCAATGTAGTAGCTGTCAAACCATCAGACAAATCTGTAGAACGTACATCCGCTCCCAACACATGGTAGGTCAAAATCGTTGCTAAGTCGCCTGTAGGATCCATCAATAGCGTTTCTACCAATCCTTCTGGCAATGCAGCAAACGCATCGTCCGTTGGTGCAAATACTGTGAATGGTCCTTCTCCGCTCAATGCTCCTGCTAGGTCCGCTGCTATTACCGCCGCTTCCAAAGTATTATGAATATCACTCTCTACAATAATATCTACTACTGTTGCTGGCAATTCTGGTTCTGCAGCTGGCACTAGTACTGCATCTATTACATGCACTACACCATTATCTGCTTCAATATCTGCAACTGTTACTTGTGCATCATTGATAAAAATTCCATCATCGTTAATGGTCACTGTTACCTCATCTCCTTGCAGTGTTGTAGCAGTCATACCATCACTCAAATCTGTAGAACGCACGTCCGCTCCCAATACATGGTAAGTTAGTATATCGGTCAAGCTACCTGAAGGATCACTCAGCAATTCGGTTACTAATCCAGCGGGTAAATTGGCAAAAGCAGCATCAGTAGGTGCAAAGACTGTGAATGGGCCTTCACCACTTAAAGTACCTGCTAGGTCGGCGGCCAATACACCAGCCTCCAAAGTATTATGTTGTTCACTATCCACAATGATGTCAACGACCGTCATTTGCGCGCCCAGCCACAAAGGCATCATAAGTACTAATAGAGTGTTCAGTAAAAATCTCATATGTTCTAATTTTTTGGTTAATTAAAATCTTTCAAAAACATATGTCCACATTTTATTCAAATGGTTGCATTCTATGTTAATATTTTTTTGGGTGTGCCCCATTCGCGCGACCAAAAAGGGTGTCGCTTAGGGTCGAGCTATTCAGGACTCCACTTTGTTTCGGTCCTAGCGGACATCCTGCTAACGCATGATTCCTTACTATCTCTCACACTGGAATAAACAGAGAAATGTGTAAAATCATTTAATTAACTTTCCTAAAACCTTGCTACCTTTATAAGTGTTTATAAAACAAATTACCTGATCATGAAATACCTATTCCCAACTCTCATCATCGCCATTAGTATAGTATTACTTAGCTGCACTCCAAAACTGGACGGATCAGCAAAGAGTACCAAGAAGGCTCCAGAAAAAAAAGAA
>CALJVI010000254.1 GCA_937974575.1 uncultured Saprospiraceae bacterium
TTATTCATCTCCAAGAATTTAAATTCGACCTTGAAAGATTTAGCGCATGAAAGCTAATAAAAAGAGCTTGAAGCTTAATGGTCGAGCCCGATAAAGTTCCCTTGAAAGATGAAATATAAATAGGCACAAACTAGTTTTTGAAAGCGGATACATCAGGTCGAGTTTTCCTGTCCGACTGACTAGCGTCAGCGTGGTTCAGGCGGGAAGCGGAAAGCCCTTTTTATAGCTTGAAGGAGCGTTAAGAATCTTTCACGCTCGAGAGCTTTTTGTTACTTTTTTGCGGGAAAAAAGTAAGAGTAAGAGAAGATAGCGAAATCCTAATCCAAGAAGACCCTACCTCAAGAGAACATAACCAAAAAATTGTAAGAATCAGAATTCACAGAATTACAGAATTTTCAGGATTTAGATATTACTAGAAAAGAGTCCTTAACTCTAATTAGAGAATGAGCCATCATTATGAAAAGGTCAAAAACCAAAATCAATCAAAAAATTAAATTAGGAGAAGACACCGAGCATTGAAGGTTTTGGCTGCAAACTCAAGAGAATAACCAAAATTTCTGAATTGTGGATTAAACAGATTACACAGAATTTAAAAAGAATGAAAGAAAAAAGAAACCAGGAATACGCCTGCTCAGAAAAAATATTTGATTAACAAATCACAACTCTAAATGAATATGATCATCATGTCGCACGGCAGCACAACCATGAAACCTTAGCTTAGGATCACTGCCAAAACCAAGACGCTGCTTCAAGTGCGGTTCAATAAATATTTTTCTCGTGCTTGGATGACTACTCAATGATTGCAAGAGCGCAGTATTGGCGTCTTCGTCAAAATGAATTTGTTCTTGAGAGCCTAGGCCGAATATTTTTGTAAGCAGGCTGTATTGCCAATAACCCTTCTTCCGACATTGATCAGGCATATTCTGTTCACCTTGAAAAGGTCCCTCACAAAATCCATATCCAGTGAGAGAAACTCGATCATCCCAATAGGTGTGGTCTGCACGGTTAGCATATAGAAACGCAATATCCAGCTTCTCTCCATCATCATGACTCCGATGGGGGAGCAAAGGAAAGCCATTTATAAATGGAAAGTTGGCATCTAGATAACGTAGTTTTAGAGGGCCCCTTCTTTTATCATTGAAACGCTCAGCACTTTCATGAATCAATCGATACATCTCGGGCTTTACGTAATGTCTGTTGAGTAGGTAGGTGTAAGGATGATTTGGAATCACGAGCCCATTACTGTTCAGCGGTAGGGCCTTTCTTCCGAGCATCTTAGCAACTGGAGGCGTGATGACAAATGTGCAAAATAAATATAGAGATACAAAAAGACCTAAAAATTTGACTTGACTTCGGGTTTTAAATCTACGATGCAATAAAATACTCAATAGATAGATGCAACCTCCAATTTGGCTAAGTAATGTAAGTAGTGCAAATATAAAGACTATCCACATACACTTTAATATTTTTTGCATCATGCAGGTATAACGAGTGCTAAGGGAGTTCTATTTTTTATTATAGTCAATATCTTTCAACCAAGCCCGAACTCTCTTCCTCGCATTCTTATATGGAGAACTGGTATTCAGCTGGATCATTCTTCCCATAGAGTACTCCTTGTACCATGTGGATTCATAAAGTGCATAGTTACTCTTGCTTTCTATAAGTGCAAGGATCTCATTTACTTTTTGATCCAACAAAATTTGTAGTGACCCGAAATCATACTTTGGGTAATCCAAGTAAAATTTCTGCGCCAACAATCCCAGCTCCGTCCATTTGAAATCATCATCGGGAAAGATCACGGTTTCGCCTTTACTTATTTTATGATTCCACTTCAACACCAATTCTGCCCAACCAACGAGATAAGCCACAAGATCATAAGCGCTCATCATACTATCCTTTGCATGTCCAGGCATGGACTTATCTATAGCCAGCTTAACCGGCACGCGCTGCAAGTCCCCTTTGAGCTTCGCATAATCCGTTCGGATAGCTTCTAGTAATTCATCCTTGTTTTGTGGAATAGGCATACAGCTAAAGTATTCAACTTTTGGGGGATTGCCAAATGGGAGCGGGAGTCTGAAGAGGTTCGCAGGATAGAATTGTCTGAATTAAAATTTATAGGATTAAGCTATACACCAAAAATTGTAAGAATCAGAATTCACAGAATTTCAGAATTTAGATATTACTAGAAAAGAGCCCTAAACTCTGATTAGAGAATGAGCCATCATTATGAAAAGGTCAAAACCAAAAAATCAGAATCAGAACTCACAGAATTTCAGAATAAAAAGAATTATAATAATGATATATATCTATCCATCTACCAGAAAAATCACCAATAAGAAAATTCTACCCGGCAGGAAGCACAGTCACCTCAAGAGATATGGCCGTCAGCGGTTTTAGTGACGACTTGAAAGACAATGTCAGCAGTCAAAGAAAAGTAAAAAATAGCAGAAGGCTAAAACGCTTCTACTATAAATAGAGGAAACTAGGAAAGCAGGCCAGATCCAACTTGAGTAGCCAGGAATAAAAAACGAAACTCAAGCATACTTGAAAATCCAGTCATAAAAGCGTGACCTTGCATACAGCCTAGCCTTTTGAAGATCGTTCTCGCCAATAGACGCTGCTATTGGTTCCTTCCTAAAAAGGTACGCGGTACCTTTTTTGCTTCGCAACGTCAGTCATCTTTTCGGCAATGGAAAAGAAAGAGCGAGAGAAGCTATTAATATCTAGCTCCAAGAAGTCCCTACCTCAAGAGAGAACCTTCCATTTACCGCCAATGCTATTTTAAATCCCCAGTTGTTTCTCTAATAAAAAATATCTAATTTAGGTGACCAGTAAAATTGTTTGTTGAATAATTAATTTAGCTCTTCCATTACTATTATTATTTATGTTGGATTTTTAGTTGTCTTTTTTCGATGTTTACTTTATGGTTATAAGAATCGGGAAATTTAAATTTTAGGATTAGGAGAAAATTTTATTGAGAGCGTATTGAAAACTATAAAAACAATATCTTTAAATTTGGTTTGATAATTTCATTATTCAATCAACTAAATTATTTATTATGGCAAAGCCAAAAAATGATACAGGTAAACCTAATCCTAATTACCCAAGTACAACGGGAAACCCTTCTGGTGGGAGTAGAGGAAATACTCCTAAGCCAAAAGGAAAAAGATAACTCCTAAATAGTTCTGCTGTCTAAAAGGCAGCAGAACTTATTTTCAACCAAAATAAAAAAATATGTATTTTTTCTTTTTTCTTCTATTGATTCTGATCATATTTTTTATTTCTATCCGTCTCGCTATCAAGTGGACAAAGCAAGAGGTTGCATGTTACTATGGAGTTTGCAAGAAAACTTTAGGAAAATGGGTATTGCATTGTAGCCCTAATATTAATTTCGAAGGATGGAATAAAGTAAGAAAACTTAATTTTTTGGAAGTAGTACTAATTCACCATGAATTTGGATGCCCGGAAGAAAACAGAGCCCTCACAAAAGGTGAAATTTTACAAAAGTGTGAAACTTATTACCATACGGTTAGACAAAATATTTCTCTTAATTTGGAGAGATTAGGAATGTCTAAAATTACGTATTCAAGTTTAGATATCTTTCCACCCAAATTATCTTTAAGAATTGTTGAAGTAATGGGTT
>CALJVI010000255.1 GCA_937974575.1 uncultured Saprospiraceae bacterium
ATAATATTTGAAGACGATCACATTGTAGTGGTCAATAAGATCGCAGGTATGCTGACCATACCTGATAGGTATAGCCCTGATAAGGCCAACTTACAACAATTGCTGTCCAAAAAATACGGACAAATCTTTGTCGTACATAGACTAGATAAGGAAACCAGTGGCATACTTCTATTTGCCAAAACTGCGGAGGCACATAAGTTATTTTCTACCCTATTTGCAGATCGAAACATCAGGAAATTTTACCTCACGGTAGTGGATGGCCAGCCTTATGAGGAATCAGCCACCATAGATAAAAAGATCGCCCCTACTCCAAATCACTTGGATCGGATGCGTATAGACAAGCGAGGCAAAGAATCTATATCCAAGTATAAAGTCTTGGAGAAGTTTAAAGACTTTAGTCTCCTAGAGGTAGAGATACTCACTGGCCGCACCCATCAGATCCGTGTACATCTGGAGTCTGAGGGATTTCCTCTAGCAGCAGACCCTCTGTATAGTCGCCGAGAAGCTTTGTATGCAGCAGATATTAAGGGACGCAAATTTAAAGATAAGCCGAATAAGGAGATTAGACCTCTGATCAGCAGATCCATCTTGCATGCTTGGCGATTGGAGTTTGATCATCCAATCACAAATGAATCTATCAAGCTCGAAGCTGCTATTCCAAAAGATATCCGGGCGGTGATCAGCCAATTGAAAAAGTGGAACGCCATACCATAAAGTAATCTATTGAGTACCGAGAACAGAAATTTCTATTTACTTATTCTACTTGGATGTATATCCTATCTGCCCTTTCTCGGTGGGGTTTATTTATTTGATTGGGATGAAATCAACTTTGCAGAAATTGCAAGGGAGATGATTGTTTTGGACGACTACCTGAGAGTACATATCAACTTTGAACCTTTCTGGGAAAAGCCTCCTTTATTTTGTTGGTTGCAAGTCGTATCCATGAAGCTTTTTGGCGTCAATGAATATGCCGCACGCTTTCCCAATGCGATAGCTGGCATCTTGACCTTACTTACTTTAAACAAGTTTGGCACCTACTATAAAGATGCGAAGTTTGGACTGATATGGGCTTTGGTCTACTGGGGTTCTATTCTCCCCTTTTTATACTTCAAATCAGGGATTATAGATCCTTGGTTCAATTTCTTCATCTTTTCGGGACTCTTCTATTTTTACAAATATCTCCGTGAAAGTCTAGTTGGTGGCAATTCTTTCAAGCCACTTTTAGCTTCTGGCTTACTGCTTGGCTTGGCGGTGCTTACTAAGGGGCCTGTCGCCTTTTTGCTGTATGGGCTTACGCTGTTGGTCTATTATATCAGTACCGGTTTTAAGCAATTTCCAAGCATTGCGCAGTTGTTTTTATTGCTATGCAGCTCTTTGTTTTTTGGAGGCCTATGGCTTGGGATAGAGACTTTTCAAAATGGGACTTGGTTCATTAGCACATTTATTGAATATCAAATACGCCTCCTGACTACTCATGATGCTGGTCATCAGGGATTTCCTGGTTATCATGTAGTGGTCTTACTCTTGGGCTGTTTTCCTGCTAGTCTTTTTGCCTTTTTGCCTGCATGGAAAAGGTTCAGAGGTGATGTCTCTTCGGACAGTTTGTTTCGCATCATGTTTATTTTGTTACTAGTAGTGTTGGTCGTTTTTTCCTTGGTACAGTCCAAGATCGTTCACTATTCTTCAATGGCTTATTTTCCAGTTACTTTTTTAGCAGCGGTCGGTATATATCAATTATTGAAAAAGGAATTTGACATTCCCAATGTGTCTAAGGTCGGGATATACATATTGGGTGGATTATTTGTGTTGGTGACTGCTGCCTTACCGTATATCGGGATGCATATAGATTTGCTACTCCCTCTTTTAGAGAAAGATCCATTTGCTGTGGCTTCTTTATCTGCGGAGGTAGATTGGTCATGGCTGCAAGGGCTACCTGCTCTAATCCTGATAGTTACTTTGATCTTGTTTGGGTTTAGCTTTAAGCAGAATACTCAAGGTAGTATCTCTGCGCTATTCATAGGTACTGTCCTGTTTGTCAACAGTATCTTGTTTCTAAATCTCAATTCTATTGAAGCTTATTCGCAGAGAGCTCTGATTGAATTTTGCAAGGATCATGCGGATGAAGATGCATATATCAAGTTTATCGGAACCAAGAGTTTTGCTCCTTTATTCTATGGCAAAAAGATGTCTGCTGGCCATAAGGATTCCAACAATAAAGATTGGCTGCTAACGAGTCCGGAGCTAGATAAGCCTACCTACTTTATAGTAAAAATCCACAAAGAGCTCGATCTCAATACCTACGATCAAGTAGTGGAGCTGTACCGCAAAAATGGGTTTGTGTTTTATAAGAGGATGTAGGGAGAGGATGGTTTAGCGGTTGGTATCTTTTTTCGTTTCCCTTATTGGTATTCGTATTTTGTGATTTCCGTTCCATTCACCTTCTCCTCCAACATAAAGCAGGAATTCATTTTCACTCAAGCCCCATGTTATTACATATTTACTTCCTGATTCATATGCAAGTAAATTTACGTTTGATTGGTTCTTCTTCTTGTTGTATTGCTCTACATATTTATACAAATTTCCTCTGTCGAAATTAGGGATTAGCAAACCTGGATCTTGATATATATAAGAAATTTTTCTTTTATCAAAATTCTTAGGATTCAAGACTATTGAATGGAAAACTGTATCAAATCTATTTCCACCATAATGAATAATACTAGTTATGAATTCTATAGATATTCTATCTTCTCTTTTAAGCGTTATTTGATAATCTCCTTTAATTATACTTTTCTCACTTATATTCTCGTCACATCTACGTGCATATCGCTCATAATCTACATACTGTTCAAGTATTTCATTTAATTCAGTCAGCCCCAAATTTGACTCCTTTTCGATGAATTTTGGATAAAAATAATCCACTTGGCAATTTTCATTATCTACAACTGATTTGAACTTCTTCGCTATTTCGTAATGTTCAGAATTTGAACAGCTAATAAAAAGTAAAACTCCAAATATCGCTAAGTGTACTATTAGTTGCTTCATTATTTATTTTAGAGGTCTCTAGTTAAGAATGACAGTTAAACAATGATTTGTATAGAGTTACAGTTGCAATATTCGAGTATAAGTCTCCCATCTACATTGCAGTTTCTCTAGGTATTCTAGATCAGAATTTATTCTTACTTGACCTAAACTTGAATTTGTAATAAGGGATAAAATATGATTTGCTCTGCCGCTGATTGTAAACAAATCATCTAAAACGATGCCTCCATGTCCATAAAATTCTAGATCTCCACTTTCAAGCCTATCAGGGATTATTAAATCTGCTGAGTTCGTCAACCCAACATAACTTGTATCTGTTATCATAGAAGCTAGTTTTTCAATTACTGCATCTGGGTGTTTATAGCTGTAAACTTCAACTAATTTAATGGATTTATAATCTGATAGAAATAAAAGTGAATCTAGAATAATCTGGCTATCAAGTTGATCCTTATCTATTTGTTTTATATAACGCTGATGATAATTATAATTCAGTGCTACTTCAGCCTGCTCCTGTAAATTAAAACTAATTTTATTTAATCTTTTTAAAATAGGAAATTCAATTAAGTTAATTTCACTATCACAATATTGATCTAGTTCTATGTAAAGTAGGCTGTCCAGAGTAATTGCTATTTTATTACCCGAGCTGGATTCATCTCCGAAAATGTAATTTTCCGCATAGCAATTGTATACAAACCGCTTATTTCTATCTCCTATGTCCCAAGGAGTGTATTTAGCTTTTGTATTATATACGTTAAGCCAACCATAAATGCTATCTAAAAGATAAAATTCAAAATCTTCAGTGTATATCTTAAGCGATTTTTCTTTTATATCTCTCTCGACATCAATATGAGCATTAAAATAAGAAAATGATATAGGATTCACATCAAGCGAATAGCAATTTGAGGTTAAGCTAAATGCTGTATCAATTATAGCATAACCAAATCCGTTAGCATAAATTTCAACACTATCTGCATTGTTAGGAATTGTATAGTAAGCGGTTAAACTTGTATCCTTAAACATCAACTCACCTTCTGTATAAAATTTTGCCCATGAATAGTAATCGCAAAGTTCGTTAACGTTTTTATTTATTGGAATTTTTATCTCAATTCCAGAATTACAATTAAAGAAAATCATTGTACAGAAGAAAAACAACGAATATTTAGCTATTAATTTCATCCTGCTTAATTGAACAATCTTTGTTTTTTATTATTGAGAACAACCCATAACCCAGACCGTCAATAAACCTTATCAAACATCCTCAACTCTTAAGAAATTGAGCTTAGTCTACGATTAATTTCTGTGTGAATACACTTTGGGTATCCATGAGGCGAATGGTGTAAATACCAGATGGATATGTAGAAACGTTAATGAAAAACTTGCTGCTTCCAGAAGCTATTGGACCTTCGTGTATGATGGAAAGTAGTTTTCCATGCACATCGTATAAAGCCAACTGTCCATTTACAGACTTAGGTAACTCGATAGGAATACAAACTAAGCCATTAGCCGGATTCGGGAAGGCACCACGATTGAAGACAGCCGGACTCAAGTCGGTAGTAGCAGTCTTCAAATTTACTTCAAAATCATAATAAGCTAGAGGTGCAGGCTGTGGTCTGGAAATCGTTTTACCATTCAGTGCTTTAGCAGTAAGGTAGTATTCGATAGTTCCTTGACTTACAAAATTTGGGATGAATCCTTCATATAAATCATCCTGTGGGTCTATCAGTTGCATACGGAGTTGATCATAATCTTCATCTCCAGCTTCTCTATAGTGCAATGTGACCTCCTGTATACCTGTACGATGCTGAACAATAGCTTGCAATGGATAACCCGAAGCTATAGACTCCTCTTGATCTTTTATCTTTTGAAAAACAATTCTCAATGGATGTCTCACTCCTACCTCCTTTGTCACACAATGAATCGCTCCGTAGGCTCCTATCAGACTATTGCAATCAATACCTACAATGTTGTACCCTGGCATAGTTTCTCTCCAAATGCGTAAGGCCGTGGTATCATGTTTTTCTTGATAAGTAGGTACTAGTATGGTCTTATTGATAAATAAGGCATTGGTGTAGGTTCTGAAATCTCCCATTCCTGGGTCAGATGGATAAGCTCCGTTAAAATCTGGCGGCATAGGAATTCTTATGATTTCATAAGGCTCTCCATAGGCATTTTTTTGTGTTGCCAATAGATATTCAATATTAGCTTCTATGATATCATGGTCTCCTTTCCCCTCTGGATATTGACCGAAGATAATACGTTCCTCATCCAATAACTTCATATGCATATCGATGTGATGGATACCATCATAAACAAGAGTGTCAAACTTCACATAAGATTCTACTCCCATAAAGTCTTTCATGATGGTATTGATCTCTGCCTCCGTTTTGTCTGCATTTTCGTTTACGATCAATTTAGAGGAAAAGCCTTTAGAAATACCGTCGGACATAAAGTTTCCCCCAGTAGCGGTAAGATAAAATTCACCTTCTACGGTTTCAAATAGCGGAACACTGATCTGGTCGGCAATTTGAGCAGGCAAGATATCATCATCTGGTCTTAGTTCTCGGTTGTATACCCAGTCTACAAAAATTAAGGAATCGACATCATTGAGGTAAGCTGAGTTGGGTCCATAATCTCGAATCCAAACACTGTTGAATTTTTGGTTCTCTAGGAAGATGACATTGTCTCCATAGGGTACATTAAATAGATCCAATCTGTCTTGCACCTCTTTGGCCGAAGCTTCACAATTGATATACACTTTACATTCTGATTGTGCATGTCGCACAATTTCAGCAAGTGTTTCGTCATATTTTGTCCATGAAATGATGATCGCTTCGATCTCTTCCCATTCCGCCATGGGTCGTACTGGAGATCCAGGGGGTGTAGTTATGGTCGCCCTTTTGGAAGGGGAATCAATTAGTGCAAAATTCTCCTGATATGCTCCACCATCATGACGAACTACATCTGTATCGAAGATAGACTGTGCTGAGGTATCTAGGCAAAAAATGCAAATGAAAGCTATAAATAAGGTATTCTTAATCATAATTTCAAAACTAATTCCTCTAAATATACGGAATTAGAAATGAAAAGCAAGTCCTAGACTAGGCAAAATCGGTAACTGATCGACTCTGTCGTAACTTTCTCTATCAAAAAAGAAGATATTTGGTCTATTGTATGCGTTGGTAACACTGAAGGTTGCTTCAAGTTTGCTTTTTTCACTAAAGATGAAAGTACGCTTGATGGACATATCCAAACGATGGTAATCTGGTAATCTTCCGCCATTTCTCTCTGTAGAGTAGATCACTCCCAAGTCTGCATTCTCCTCCAAGACGTCTGTTGTAAGTCCATCTCCAAAGTCATAGTTGGAATGGAAACCTTGTGTTAGGGTGAATGGAAATCCAGATCCAAAATTCCACCTTGCGCTTGCTTCCCAATTATTTGTTTCTCCAAACTTATAAGTTACCAAAGAGTTGAAATTGTGTCTACGGTCAAAAATAGTTGGATATACCTGGAAGCCGTCGTCTCTATTTACATATCCATGTGAGTAAGTGAACCAAAGAAAGAGGTCTTTAGAATTGTAGTTGACTAGAAAATCAATACCGTAAGCTTGTCCAGTTTCTGCTGCGTAATTAGGCTCTGAAGGTAAAGTCTTGTTTCTATTGATATTAATTATTTGGGTAAAGTCTTTGAAGTATGGCTCTACGTTAAATTCAATTTTATCCGTGATATCAATCTCAAAACCAGCAACTGCATGTCTTGAAGTCTGTAATTTTGTCTCTGTCTTTTCCGTGGATCCTGGCTGAAGAATTGCTTCCTCTGGCCCAGATAAGAATCCAACAAATAAGTTAACGACGTCTCTTTCGTTTACAGAACTAATTAAGTTTTGTGAGTACAATCCACCTGCAAATTTGAAACGCAGTCTATCATTGATGTTATATTTCAATCCGATTCTTGGTTCCGGAGACACTTGAGGAAGAGACGCATAATATTGCAATCTAAAAGAAGGCTCTATTATTAGATTTCCTAATGTCAATTTATACTTGAAGAAAGTCGAAATTTCTGTCGTAAAACTCTTCTGGCTGATCGACTGATCTAGAAAATTCACAAAACTAAAATCGGTATTGAATCCGTTTAATTCAAATCCATATTTGATTTGAGATTTCGTTCCAAAAGAGGTAAAATTCATAGCAGCATTAAAACCACCAATACTTGAGCTACGCGGTCTACCGTCAGCTTCATCTAAGCTGATGTCATAATTGGAAAACGCAACTACCCCATCCACAGTAAGATTGGATCCTGATGGAATCAAAGTAAAGTTGGCTCCACCACCTGTCGATTTCCAATCCAAGTTGGCTATATTCTGAAAGTTTACTCTATCGGTATAATTGAATCCGAAAACATTCAACTTACTACCATTACCTGCAGAAGTAGAAAGCTTACCATAAAAGTCAGTAAAATTAAATGGTAGTGATCCAGATGCATCTGTAGTAGCATATCCATACAAAACAGGAGAAGTTTGATCAATATAAGATCGCTTAGCTGTAAACAAAAAAGAAGTAGAACCTCCAGTAGCAGGATCGAATTTACGGATAGGCCCTTCTAATAATATTTTGGACTGAAATGGATTGGCGGAGATAACTCCTGAGAAATTATTTTTATTTCCTTCTCTTGTCTTTATATCTACAATGGCAGAAATCCGTCCTCCATATTCTGCATCAAAACCACCGGTAAGTACATCAACATTTTTGATGGTTTCTGTTTCAAACACAGAGAAAAAACCTATAGAGTGAAAAGGATTGTAAATGGTCATCCCATCCAATAGTATCTTATTCTGAACTGGGGATCCTCCTCTGATGTATAACTGACCACCTTGATCACCTGTAAATACGATACCTGGTAAAACAGAAAGGTATTGAGCAATATCTGCTTCACCACCTGTTGAGGGCAAAGATTTTATCTGCGATGGAGTAACAGTCAACTTAGAGACCATAACATCGGCTCTGGCTTGTTCTCTTCTAGCGGATACATTCACTACGCCCAAATCAAAACCTCCTTCAGAGAGATTGATACGTTCATAAAGCAAGGCACCATCGGTGATATTGACGTCCACTCTTACTGTATCATATCCTAAGTATGTAGCCAACAAAACGTATTCTCCAACTGGCACACCGGATATACTGAAAAAGCCATCTAAATCCGTGGTATTTCCATAGGTTGTACCTTCAAGAAGTACATTACCATAAATAATGGGTTCTCCAGAGTCTTTGTCCAACACCTTCCCTCTCACTGTTCCTTTTTGAGCAAATAATACTCCACTGAATAGTAACAGACTTAACGACAATAATAGGATCCTCATCATTTGTAGAAATTTAGTCCGCAAAAATACGATTTTATCTTGTTTGACAAGTTAAAATAAGAGACTTAAAACGATTAATTTGAGAAGTGTATTCGTTATTGCAAATTTAAGCAGCTATTTATATAATTAATTGAAAATCAACATACAAAATCCCTTGAGCTAGATTATTCTAAAGTCTAAATGGGCTTAGATTAACTTCTTGACCATATTCTTTAGATTAGGAAGCACTTCAGCTTTGAACCAGCTGTTTTTAGCTTGCCAGATATTATTTCTAGGGGATGGGTGCGGGAG
>CALJVI010000256.1 GCA_937974575.1 uncultured Saprospiraceae bacterium
ATATGATTTCAACTCAGATCTACGAGTTGGGAATCGCTAGAGATAAAGTTGCATCTAATTTAGCACACAAGCCGCAACTGTCCGACAATCAATTTTACCACCCAATATGCGGATATTTAGATTGTTTTTTTGAACATATAAGACATATAAGAAAGGCATATAAGAGCAGGTAAGATTCTATTCTTATTCGGTAGAACGCTGATGACGCGGATTGGGCGGATGAAAGCCGATTGGTTTATTCTCGATTTAGGATTTGAGTAATTTATTTTGCTTTGTGTTTTTAGCGTTTTTTTTTGAATATATAAGACATGTAAGAAAGACATATAAGAGCAGGTAAGTTCTATTCTCATTTGGTTGAATGCTGATGACGCGGATTGGGCGGATGGATGCGGATTGTTGTAAATATTAACATTTACATAGTCTAAGGGAGAACAAGTGTCACCGTCGGCGTGGCGAATAGCCAAAGCCCTGCAAGTGGAGCGCGCTAGAGGCGAGCGGTAGAAGCGGCATCCTGACTGAAGCGTAGCGGAATGTCAGGATATAGCGGATGACGCGGTCACGTCACGCTTTTTCTGCGTGATCGAGACGACCCATAATAGTTAGTAAAAAATTACTTCTCTTCGGTATTTGAATTTTGTAGAGCGCCACCGCATCCATCTATGAAAGCGTGGAAAGTAGCTCCAAGTTTCACTTCGAAAGGGGCTTCAAGTAGGATGTCTGTCCCTGAATCATAGTCAATAATAGCTCCGGCATTGATAAGTTGTGTCGATTGGATACTGCCATCCGTCTCATAATCAACAGTGGTGTTTTCTGCTCCTGATAAGGCATTGGAGCCTGCATAATTAGGAGGGCAAGCAGAGTTGCTTTGTACCGTAAGAGTGATCGTGTTGCTGCTAAATGCACCGCATACTACTAGGTTGAGCACGTCTGTTTGGAAACTGCTAAAGCTGTTGCCGATATACGGATTCAGATTGCTGCTCGTCTCATAGGAGAGTCCATGGACGATAAAGGTACCAGCAGGTAAGCTTGTAAAATCAGAGGTAGGGCTGATCGCTGCTATGAGTCCCGTGGATTGATTAACGGCCACATAAGTATAGCTGAAGGCACTGCTCGGTGGGGGAGTGTCACTGTAGACCGTCTGCAGCGGATCTACAATATAGGCGGCGGGTAAGGTAGGCAAAGTTGAACTGAAAGAGCTAACTACTAAAACATACTGCACACCAGGAGTGAGAGATCCAGATACGATATCGCTTAGATTACCAGTAAAAGTATTATATGAACTGGCAATAAAATTATTGCAGGGTCCACCTGGTGTAAAGCTTCCTTCATAGATCACTAGCACGATGCCAAATGGGCCGGATACTTTGTCAAACGTATAGGTTCCTGCACTGCTTACCTGAAAATTATATTGATCATAGTGTGTAATGTTGCCGTTGAAGTTTTGGCAGCCGCCGGTACTATTTGTTCCTGCTACACTGGAAACGGGATCTGAATTGCTTATGGTGCCTGTAAAGTTGGATATAGGGGTTCCAAAATTTGGAGCAAGAGAAAGATTCAATGCGCTGCTGCCTTCGATAGCCGTGATGTTTGTATCGGGTGAAAAAGAGGTGGTGACAGCATCGCAGGTTGAATTTAAAATGATGTCTTCTTCATTGATATCAAAGAAGTAATTGTCACTGCATTTCACTTTGATACGACCCACTGAAGTCGGGAGTGATGGTATGGTAAATGTGTGGCTGCCATCATTGTTGGTACTCGCTGCTATGGTATGTGGAAAGGTCACTCCTTTGTCTGTAGAAAAAAGAATATCAACGTTGGTACAAAGTGTATTTGTGCCAGCTACATTCCATGTAATGGTCGCGGTGTTGCTTCCATTGGCGGTCCATGTAGTAGCTGTAGACTGTGAGGTGACATCAAATGGGCCGATGGATGCATCTACGGTAAGATCTACTTCTGCAAATGATACAGCTCCTCCTCCTGATTTGAAATCTCTAGAGGTAAGGCGGAATTTCATATTTCTTGAAACGTTGGGCAATATCTCACCTAATGTTTGTGTATTATTGATTATGTCTGATAGTTTTGGGAAAATTCTAGTAGCTCCGTCTAAACTAGGATCAAAGCTTCTAAACAAAGGGGCTGTCAAACTGGTGTCAGCTTCATTAGGGTGGCCTGAAATGGAACCTAGTCCAAAAACAAAATCATTAGTATCGTACTCTTCCCAACAATAGTAAATAGCATCTCCATTTCCATCGGTTGCAGAGCCAATTAACTCAAATGGTGTTCCTTTTGGAATAGTCTTATTTGAAGGAGCCATTGTAACTGGTTCTATATTACCTGTCGTAGTTGAAGATTCACAAGATTCATTGTTCATTACTGTTAGAATCTGTTCTAAGCTGTGGTTGTGAAAATAAATTGTAGAAGATTCAGGTGTGATGTCTTGGGATGCAGGAATATTGAAAGGATCTGTGCAGATACCTTCATAACTCATAAGAGAGTTGCCAGATCCAGGTTCATATCCGTGGCCTGGAGACCTTTGAACGCAATTGTATTCAGTACCATACATAGTATGATCAGCGCCAAATTGATGTCCGATTTCATGTGCGAAAAGTCCCATCCAAAGGGCGTCGCTTGAGGTCGCTGTTGCCCCTGTCCATCCTCTTGCTTTATTATTGTTGTCACATACTGCGGCAAGCTGTGCAATACCTGAGCCAGAGCAGCAACCGCCTGGGATAGTATAAAAGGTATGGCCTATATCGTAGTTTGCAGCACCGATGGTAGCATTGATTACAGATTGAGAAGTATTTAATTGCGTATTTACATTGGTCGGATCCAATCCGTCAGTAGCGGGATCGGAAAAAAGTATAGCCGTATTGTTTCCGATCAAATTGAAGTGAACGGCTAATTCGTCTTCGTAGATGTCATTTAGTTGATTGAGATAATTATTTATTTTCGCGAGCACAGCGGTGTTGTTGTTTCCTTGTGCTTGATAAAATTCTCCAGTGGTAGCAATGGCTATTCTGTAGGTGCGTAAAGTGGCACCATTGCTGGAAGATGATTGTGCGCTTCTATTTTCTTGTATATGGTGATCGTGTTCATGGATATCATCTGCTCCGCAAATCATATTTGATTTGTCAAAGGTTCCTTTATAAAGTTTATAATATTTATTGTTTTTGTCAGGAGAAATGAACTCGTATTGACTAGCGTTTTTAATCATGATGTTTACCTGATTAGGACCAGTACTTAATCTACCTTTTCTGCTGGGATCACTGATGTCTACTAGTATATAGGATCTTATTTCTGGAAATTTGCTGTACATCGGCTCTTCCATATTCTTTGATTCGAAAATGTAGTAGGTAGCTTTTTGCCCGTCTAGGCTAGGAAGCGTGATTTGGGTGCTTGGTTTTTTATTCTTGTTTGTAATGTACTCAGGAGCGGATATCAGTTGACTTTGGATAAGGTCAATATCTAATTGGACTTCAATAGTATCCTGCTGTGCGAAGATAGAAGAGCTAATTCCTAGAAAAATCAGGATGGCGAATAAGCGAATTGGATTGTAGTTCATCTTTGAGTATTGTGTACTTCCTAAATTTTTTCAAAACCTACAGGAAGGAGGAATACACTCAAAATATGCAAGTACTATGTTATGTCTATTTTGAGACCTCCTATTTTGGTCTTCATAGTTACTTGGTCAAAACTTATGCCTAATATATTAGCTTTTAACTTAATGAGTTGATTTTCTACCTCAGAATGAGGAATAGCGACTGTTATATAGGCCGTTTCGTTAAAAGATTGTTCGATTATATCGAGTTTGTATCTTTTTACGGCATTCATAACTCCAGGCATGAGGCTATAGTCAAAATGGAGTTTAACGCTTTTTGTGATTGTTTTTTCTATGATTTTCGCTTGCTTGAGTGCTTCCTCTGCAGCTCCTTTATAGGCTTGGATTAGGCCTCCAGTACCGAGTAGGGTGCCTCCCCAATATCTTACGACGACGACAAGAACGTCACATAGTTCAAGTTTGTCTATTTGACCAAGTATAGGTTTGCCAGCGGTACCACTAGGCTCTCCATCATCATTGGATCTGAAGTTATTATTATCCGTACCCAGTCTATACGCATAGCAATGGTGTCCAGCTTTGGCATGTTGTTCTCTCAAGCTGGTGAATGCTGCAGCTATTTCTGTTTCATTAATTACAGGAAAAGCATAGCCATAAAATTTAGAGCCTCGGTCTTTAAGGAAGCCTTCTGATACGCCTGAGATGGACTTATATATATCTGGATTGTCTGACACAATTACTAGTACGTGATTTTATCTGTTTTGTCTGTCCAGGCTTGGAAAACTTTCAGGGCATCGTCTCTCATCATTTGCATCATGGGGATGCTTCGCTCATTCAATGGCTTATCGATCTCTTGGTAAAAGAAGTCGTCATCAAAATTTATAGCAGCCGCATCCTTCTTGGTATTGGCAAAGTAGATACAATCGATGCGTGACCAGAAGATGGCTGCTAAGCACATGGGGCAAGGTTCGCAGCTGGTGTATATTTGGCAACCACTCAGATCAAAGTTTTCGATAGCTGTGCAAGCAGCTCTAATGGCGGTCACCTCTGCATGCGCAGTCGGGTCGTTGGTAGAGGTTACTTTATTATTGCCTCTGCCGATGATTTTTCCATCTTTGACAATCACTGCTCCGAAGGGGCCACCTTCATTTTGGTCCATTCCTCTTTTGGATTCTGCTATGGCAGCTTGCATGAATTCTTCTTTCACAGGTATTGTCTTTATTGGAGTTTGAATTTAATAGGGAGGTTGAACGCTACTTTGACGGGTTTGTCTCTTTGGATGCCAGGATGCCAGTCTGGCATTGCATGTACTATACGTAGGCATTCTTCTTCTATGCTTTTACAAATTCCTCTAGCCGTCTTTATGTCCGTGATTTTTCCATCTGTGTCAACAACAAATCTTATAATGGCCGTTCCCTGAATATCTTTTGCTCTAGCATCTGATGGATATTTGATATTACTGTAGATAAAGGTGAGCATTTTCTTTTGGGCGCAACTTTTTCTTTCATCCATCTCGGGTATGCTTAAGCAACCAGGATACATAGGCATAGTCTCTACTTGCTTAAACGTTTCCATTTTTTCTGGTATCAAGGTTTGTTTGAAGATGGTGTCTGCTTTATAGATTCCTTCATTGATAATTATACCAGTACTATCATATATCATAAACTCACCACTACGAATACCCATATCATAAGTATAGCTAGACTTCAGGTAAGTGTTGCGATAAGTTTTTTCTAAACCGTGCAATTCTCCTTCTAGGTAGTTTTTTTCTGAAACGAGAGTGCCGTCATCGAGGGAGTAGTTTTTCCACAAACCAACTTTTTTATTATTCTCATACTGACCCTCGTCTTTTTTAAAGCCATCATCCCACCATTCTTTGTATGGACCTTTAAGCAGTCCATTTTCACCAGAAAATGTCATTTCGTGTGTGCATTGGTATTTTTCAGGGTAGAAATACCGTATTCTCATATCTCCGTTAGGTAATTTCGTAGAGATATGAGTGAAACTTTTGGCAATGATCTCCTCGTCGCTTTGAATATATTTGCGATATCGCATGATCAATTCTTGAGAAGGTTGCACGGCAAAGTACTCTCCTGGAAATTTGCAAGAGGAGAATGTAAATACAATTAGTAGTATTGAGAATATTCTTAACAGAGACATATTAGGTAGTGAAATTATAGTTGTCATTTTTTAACTTTAGTAGTCGCCCAATCTAGCATGTCAAGGTACAAAAAGGATCTTTTCTCATATGGATCTTTTGAGATCTTTTTGAGTTGAGCGCAAAATTCTTGGAAAGCCTTTTTCTCCTCTTCTTCAGGTTTAGTGATAATGCTGTTAAAGAAGTCTAAGCTCGCTTTTTGTAGTTTGTTGAGTTCCTTCACCTTATCCAGAAATCGATAGCTGGATTTGATCATATAGGGTAGGAGATTCCTGTTTCCCAATTCGTAGTGCGATACTACTTGCATGATTCGTGCGTAGGACTGAATATCCTCCCGCAAGTGACCCGCTTCTAAATTGATGATTACATTGAGGTAGTCTAGAGCCATATTATAGTCTCCATTTTTCATGTAGAGATAGGCGATCTTATAGTTGAACACCATGGTACGATGGACATCCAAAAAGGGAACATACTTTTGCAATTGACCCTGGATACTGGGTATCAGCTGGACACCTTTCTTAAATGTGCCCATGAGAAAGTGGCGATTGATTCTGGCAGTAGACAAATATAAGAACAACATCTTTTTGGACAATGCATCCAACTTAGATTGGTGAGACGCTTCAAAATCTTCAAATATTTGCAAGTGTGTTTCAAAGTTGCGCTTATCTCCTACATTAAACGAGCAGGTCAATACATAGGCCAAGCCACGCATATACAAGGCTGGATCTTCGTCTATAAATTGGGGATTGCTCACGAACAGTTGTGTCCACTTCTTAGCATAGGCCAAGCATTTTTTAAAATCTAGTAAGATGAAGTAATACCACACATAAGATTGGTATAGGTATACCTTCTCAAAGAAGCCAAGACTACTTTCTTTTAGGATTGGAAGATTGGAGCGGAAGTATTCTTCTACGATCAGGCGGTCTTTGTCGTTTTTGATGTGTCCGATCTGTATATACCAGCCATGCATCTTTATTTTCAGGTTGGACAGCTTACAGGTGGAGGCAATCACCTCACTGGTGTGCAATGCTTCATCAATGAGATCTTCTACTTTGTTTTTTACAGATCTACTCCTCGTGATGTGTCGCTCCTCTATCAGCTTTTGAAATTCAAGAATCTCCAAGGCTAATATGTCTCTATGGTGGGCAAGCGCTATTTCCTTGACTCGGTCTAGCATCTTGAGGCTATCTAGGTACATACCTTTGTCGTAGAGTATACGGGCAAAGTCCAGCTGTTCTCGAATCTGGATATCTATATTTTTCTGACTGTGCAGCAATCGCAGACTGACGAGAATTTGTTTGTATAGGTGTCGCTTGGTATTGGAGAGTTGCACGGTGGTCAGACCTTTGACCTTTTTGTAGATCAAGTCTTCATCATAAGTGGACATCTTGGATAGGATATCAAAAAGTCCTATAAACTTGGTGTCCGCCTTGCTTTGAGTACGATTTGCGTACAATTTGAAGTTTCTCTTCTCCGATTTTGTCAGCGACTGAACTAATAAAAATAGAGGATCTTTTGTCTGTTTGGGTGTAACAAGAATTGCAGGCATAATTATATGATTGGCAGTTGCTTAGCTTGCAAAGATAGCTAATGGGTATCATATAATATTTTATATTCGATTTTTTATATCTGTAGAATGCCATTACTTTTGCCAAAAATCTCAAAGGGGATTTCAGACTTATTTTTTTTCAGTTTAAACATTCCGAAAAGTTTATGAAACGAGTAAAATTAGAATACGTTTGGTTAGATGGCTCAGTGCCAACGCAAAAGATGCGTAGTAAGACAAAAATAGTCGATGCTGCAAAATTCAAAGGTAAAGTCAAAGACTGCCCAATGTGGTCTTATGATGGTTCTTCAACCAATCAGGCAGAGGGCAACTCCTCTGATATGCTGCTCAAACCTGTAAGAGTATTTAAAGATCCTAGTCGTAATGACGGTTACCTGGTGATCAATGAAGTATTGAATGCTGATGGGACTCCCCATGCAACCAATGGTCGTGCTACTATAGACGACGACGATAATGATTTCTGGTTTGGATTCGAACAAGAGTATGTTTTTTGGGATATTGAAATGAATAACCCTTTAGGCTTCCCAGCTGCAGGGTATTACCCTGCTCCACAAGGGCCTTACTACTGTAGTGTAGGCGCAGAGTATATAGTCGGTAGAGATATCGTAGAAGAGCACATGGATTTATGTATCGAGGCAGAAATCAATATAGAAGGTGTCAATGCAGAGGTAATGAAAGGGCAGTGGGAATACCAAGTATTTGCCAAAGGAGCTAAAGAAGCAGGTGATCAGGTATGGGCTGCAAGGTACTTACTAGAGAAAGTCGCTGAGAAATACGGAGTACGTGTAAACCTAGATCCTAAGCCAGTCAAAGGTGATTGGAATGGTAGTGGAATGCACGCCAACTTCTCTAATAAAGCGCTTCGTACTTCTGGGAAGAAAGAAGTTTACGATACCATATGTAAGAAATTTGGCGCAAAGAAGCGCATCCAAGAAGCGATTGCCGTTTATGGAGCAAATAATGAAACTAGGTTGACGGGTCAGCACGAGACGCAAGCGATTGACAAATTCTCTTATGGGGTGTCTGACAGAGGGGCATCGATTCGTATTCCGATTGCTACTGTAGAAAATAATTGGAAAGGCTGGTTGGAAGACCGTCGTCCTGCATCAAATGCAGATCCATACAAAGTAGCTGCTTCTATCATTAGAACAGTTAAAGGATAAATACAAACAAATTCAACTAAAAGCCTACTTCATTTCTGGAGTAGGCTTTTTTTATTTGGGTATGAGCACAAAGGGGCTGTCGCTTCCATGCTACGCACCAGGGGTTAAAATCGTTGTCCTGTACCATATCTGTTTTAAGATATAGCTATAGTTTTTGGACAGAAATTAAATAAGAAAATGATGGAGTTTCTAAAGACTGCTATTTGTTATACAGCCGCTTACCCCAATGACTAACAGCCTGCTTCCTTAGGTGTTCCATATTCCGCTCAGGAATACTATCTACATCTGGATGTCCCTCCACGGCTTTACTGACGGAGCTTTCACGTAAAATATGGATCATCGGGTAGGGTGATCTATTGGTGTAGTTGGCAGCATCTTCCTCTGGCGCATTGTCGAAACAAAATTTTGGATGAAAACATACCAATTGAAAAACAGATCTCAACTGAAGATCTTCCAATATTTGATCGCATGCATAATAGGTATCCAGAAAGTTCAGAAAATCTGGATCCCCATTTGGATAGATTACCAATGAAGTTTCGATATTTAGATTTTGCTGGAGATGGAGCATTTCTATGGCTATGAACTCGAGCATTGTGGATAACTGGTTAGAACTATCTACTTTGAGTTGCAATTTTTCTGTAGGAATATGCTTCGCAAAAGGACAGATATTTTCACCTATGATAAACTCGTCTACCCATGCTTGGGTGCTGGTGATGATAAGGTCTGTACGGTCTTCCATTGGGAGTGATTACTGTGAGATGCAATGATAGGAAAATAAAGGAAGATACTATTTGAAGTGCATGGCTAATTAATTGTTAATTCTCAAGAGCCTAGGTTTGACCTCATTGCCAAGTTTATAGTTAATATCTACTTGAAGAATTCTAGTCCTTCTTGGCCAATTATAATTAAAGCGACTGAGAGAAAGCCCAATAGAATAATTTTTATAATCTATCCCCATTCTGCAACTTGAAGTCCTTATATACTGCAGACCTGAATAATAATTAGATAGCAAGGCTAGCCGCAGTATGTTTTCCTTAGGAAGCTGAAATCCAAAACCTAGTCCTAACGAAGACTCACTAACATAAATACTCCCTTTGCTAAATATAGATCGTCTGGTTCTAAGGCTGCTAAAAACATTGATCTCTATCATGAATTTAGCTCCAATAGATTTTTGTACCCCAAGCGAAGCACTAGGGATGTGAATTGTTTTTCTTGTTAATGGGTACAAGATAGTATCAGCTTTACTATCATCTATTACTTGATATTGAAGGCTCGTAAATTTTATGCCCAGATTCCAATAATAATTGTGAAATTTATGTACCATGTAGTTTGTACCTATACTGCTCTGCAAGCCCGTATTTTTAAACTTATTTTCAAATGCTATCCGATCCATTTCTAAGCCATTTGCAGGTAAATTGTGGTAAATGAAATCTACAACAGTAGTATTAGGTCTTCGAAATAATAAATTCATCTGCATCCCAAAAGACCAGTAGCGCTCCGAGTGTTTATTCTGAGATCTAGGAATATGAAAATTGGTCGTCAAGCCAAGCGTACTGTTTTTTTGAATGATCTCTATGGCACTTTGTGCTTTCTGAAATTGCAGGCCAAGCGTCAACTTTTTTTTGCTAGCAAAAGAATGTGTTTTTTGATAGCTTAGATAGTAGAGGTTTTTCACCTCTGTGATTCCTTGTTCATGTATCTCACTAGGTAGTAGCAAGTCTGGTTTCCAATACCATGTCCCACCAGGACCACTAGATGTAGTAAGACTCATCTGCACACTTTCGTCCACCAAAGCTCCTACAGATGCAGGGTTATAGCTCAGCGGCTGATCCCAATAATATGGATTATGCGTGATCTGTGCTTGACATAGACTGCATAAAGTTATTATTGTGAATAAGCTTAATATGACTTTTTTCATTTGTTTTTTATGCCATTTAATTATTTATCCTCAATAGAGTAGGGGTTCCTTGGTAATTCAATTTATAGATCACACCAGATTGAAGAACGGTGGCATTTTTCGGCCAATCATAATTCACAAAGGCAAGATTATAAACATATTTTTTGCGATCGAAACTTATGTTCATCCCGTCCAAGATGCCAACATTAGAGTCGTCACCACTGAAGATTGTGAGTCTGAAAATGTTTTCTTTGCCAGCTCGAAAACCAAGCCCGACATCAAAAGTTCTCTCTCTTATGTCGAATATACTACTTGGATAAGGTTGTCGAATAAATCTAAATCTAATATGTCCATTAAACTCTAACAGTAGCTTTTTGTTTAAGGCAATCTGATATCTAACTATTGCTCTTAGTGTGTTGTTGGTTTGATTACTAAATAATAAGAAGCCAGTAGATGTAGATTGGCGGCTGGCAGTTTTATGTTGAAAATTTATGAAATTTAATCCGAAACGGAAAAGAGATTTGTTGAATTTATGAGAAGTGTAATTGACACCTAAGGTATTCTTAGAGCCAGTGTCTTTGAACTGATCCCTAAATTTATTAGGATCAACTTCGCCGAAGGTATTTGTAGCGTCAACGTAAAGAAAATCTACTACAGCGCTATTCGGCTTTCGAAATAGTAAATTTATTTGCATTCCGAAAGACCAATAGGATTCTTTAGTATTGTTATGCTTTTGGGGAAGATGGATATTACTGGTCAGTCCCAAAGTGCTAAGTTTTTGGATTGTAAAGTAACCATTTGTTGCTTTTTGAAACTGGAGTCCAAGAGTTAGTCTTTTATTACTTTCAAAAGTATGTGATTTTTGATAGCTTAGATAATAGAGGTTTTTTATATCGGAGATGCTAGCCTCATTGATGCGAGTAGGAATTATTGAAGTTAATTGTTGTTCGATTGAACTTATAGTTCGATTAGAACTAGCTATACTAATCTGCACACTCTCATCCACCAAGGCCCCCACAGCAGAAGGATTATAGCTCAATCCTTGGTCCCAAAAATAGGGGTTGAGTGCAACTTGTGCATTACACAAGTAGCAGAAATAGAAAAAGGAGAAAAAAATAAGGAAGAATTTCTTCATGTCAGGATGGCAGTTCTTGTTGGTATAAAGATCGTATAAATAATCAAAAAAGGAGCAAAATAACGACTAAAACCAAGATTCCCGGACAAGCGATAGGAGTCATGCCCGACTGTAGCGCAGCGGAATGTCGGGCAGTGCGCAGCACCGCAACGGACGTGGAGTGACGCATAGCGCGGTACCCAGCTGACGTAGGCTCGGCCTCGTCAGCTGGTTATGGCCCCTAAAAATTAGCCTACTCTATAATGTCAAGGTACCTTAAGGATTCTAGAATGTTTTCTTTGGAAAATGGTATATTAGCGTGCGGAATGGTTTGCTTGTTTTGGGCAGTCATTCTCTTTTTAAACAACTTGAAATAAACAATTTATGAAAAATTTTATCTGGATTGGGCTAGCTTGTTTGCCCTTACTTTTTGCGTGTAAAACAAAAAAAGATGCAGTAGGGACGATGACTAAAGAGGTGAATAATATGGTGGATAAAAATAAAGAAATGACAAGAATACAATATCCCATTACCAAAAAAATAGATCATGTAGATCAGTATCATGGGGTGTCCGTAGAGGATCCTTATAGATGGCTGGAGGATGATAGATCTGATGAAACAGCTACTTGGGTAAAGGCGCAAAATGACGTGACTTTCGGTTTTCTGAATAAAATATCCTTCAAGGAAAAAATCAAGAGTCGCTTGGAAACCTTGATGGATTATGAGCGAATTTCTGCCCCGTTCAAGGAAGGTAAATATGAGTACTTTTACAAAAACGATGGTCTCCAAGATCACTCTGTAGTATACCGTAAAGCAATTGATGCACCCGATAGCAAGCCTTCCATCTTTATGGATCCAAACACTTTTTCTGATGACGGCACAGTAGGGTTGAGAGGGATGTTTTTTACTGAGGATGGATCTATGCTGGGGTACATGATCACGGAGGGTGGATCAGATTGGCGCAAGATCATCGTAATGAACGCCGAGGATAAAAGTATAGTAGGAGATACGATACGTGATGTGAAATTTAGTGGACTTTCTTGGAAAGGGAATGAAGGATTTTACTACAGCAGCTATGATAAAGTGAAGGATGCAAGTGAGCTGAGCGCCAAGACGCAATCGCACAAACTGTACTACCATAAGTTGGGGACGCCACAGTCCCAAGACCAGTTGATATTTGGTGGCAAAGGGCAGCAAAATAGATACGTAAGTGGCTATGTGACTGAAGATCAAAAGTTTTTGATCGTATCAGCAGCACAAAATACTTCTGGTAATCAGTTGTATGTCATGGATTTACAGCGTAGAGATACCAAGTTTGTACTGGTAGAGGACGACTACTTTAGCCGTACCAACTATATTGAAAACGAAGGGCGCAAGATGTATTTTCAGACCAATGTAGATGCACCCAACTATCGTGTCGTGACCGTCGATGCACTTGCACCGCAAAAAGAAAATTGGGTAGATCTGATCCCTGAGTCCCAAAACGTGTTGAGTGCCAACACTGGTGGAGGTAAGATATTTGCCAGCTACCTCGTCGATGCAAAGACAGAGGTGAAGCAGTATGATATGGATGGCAAGTTGGAGAGAGTAGTGGAGTTGCCAGGTATCGGTACTGCCAGTGGTTTTGGTGCGAAGAAGTCGGATAAAGATTTTTACTACAGTTTTACGTCTTTTGTCTACCCATCTACAATATTCAAATATGACATAGCATCTGGTAAGTCGACGCTATACAAAAAATCAGAAATTGATTTTGACCCGAGTATGTACGAGACGAAGCAAGTATTTTATACAAGCAAGGATGGGACAAAGGTACCTATGTTTATCACCCACAAAAAAGGTTTAGCACTCAACGGTAAAAACCCGACTTACCTCTATGCTTATGGAGGATTTAATGTCAGTCTTACCCCTCGCTTTAGTGCATCCCGATTGGTGTGGTTAGAAAACGGAGGCATCTATGCACAGCCCAATCTACGCGGTGGCGGAGAGTATGGTGAAAAGTGGCACCTTGCAGGTACAAAGATGCAAAAGCAGAATGTGTTTGATGATTTCATAGCAGCGGCTGATTACCTCAAAGCAAACAACTATACCTCTAGCGACTACCTAGCTATAGCGGGTGGATCCAATGGTGGCTTGCTCGTCGGTGCTACCATGTGTCAGCGTCCAGATATCGCCAAGGTGGCTTTGCCGGCTGTAGGGGTGATGGATATGTTGCGTTACCACAAGTTTACAGCGGGTGCAGGATGGGCAGCAGATTATGGTACTGCGGATGACAGTCCTGAGATGTTTGAATACCTCAGAAATTACTCTCCAGTGCATGCGCTCAAAAAAGGGGTAGCTTACCCTGCGACCATGGTGACTACCGGTGATCATGATGATCGTGTAGTGCCTGCGCATTCCTTCAAGTTTGCAGCGACCCTCCAGGAGATGCATGATGGAGACAATCCAGTCTTGATACGCATACAGACCAAGGCTGGCCATGGCTCTGTATCAACGAGTCAGGTGATTGACTTACAATCCGATATATATTCGTTCTGCTGGAAAAATATGGGTGTCAATCCCTTCTAGTATTTCATTTTTTTTTGAAATTCGGGGCCTTCCCCAAAAGCACAAAGCCTGTGGACTATCGTCCACGGGCTTTGTGCTTTTGGGGTCGCTATGATCCGTGGCTCGCTACTCGCTCGGCCACTGGGTCTAGCTTGCCTTCCGCTGGTCGGCTAGCTAGACCCAGCGTCTGCCCCTCAAAAAAAAAGGGGCACCACTACTCAGCGCTAGTCCAAAATCTATACTTCAAGACCTACCTTCCTTGTTAACAACTCCTTTACAAGACTTGGGATCTCATTTAGAATACTACAACCTAGAGTATTGTTCCTTTGTATTGTATATATTTGCCTTAAAAATAAAGAGTGAATCAGACAGTTCAACAATATGATAGTGCCGCAGCAAAGTGTGAAAACGTATTTGTTAAGAAAACCAAAGATTATGGCACTGCTTGGCGGATTTTAAGGACTTCTTCGCTTACAGATCAGCTTTTTATCAAAGCTATGCGTATCCGTAGCTTGGAGACCAATGCAGAACAAAAAGTGGAAGAAGGTGTTGAATCTGAATACATTGGACTGATCAATTATAGTGCTATGGCTTTGATCCAGTTGGAGATGGATGACAGCAGTGAAATGGAGCTGGATCCTGAAGTAGCAAAGGCACTATATCTGGATCAAATCCAAAAAACAAAAACACTCATGCTGGCCAAGAATCACGATTACGGCGAAGCTTGGAGAGATATGCGAATCAGTTCTCTTACAGACCTGATCTTGATGAAGCTATTGAGATTAAAACAAATAGAAGATAACAACGGTAAAACCATAATAAGTGAAGGCCCAGAAGGCAGCTATCGAGATATCATCAACTATGCGATGTTTGCCTTGATCAAGCTTTCGGAAAATTAAAAAATTCAGTACTCATAATAATACGATATGACGCTTACTAAAGTAATGATAATCTGTGTTGTCGCAGGATTGATTTTGACATTCATCATAGACAAGGTGTTTAAGAAGCGCAAAAGTTGGTTGCTTTCTTTCATCCAGAACTTCACAGGATTCTTTTTTCTGTTTTCAGGGATTGTCAAAGCAGTAGATCCCTTAGGTACAGCCTATAAGATGGATCAATACTTTTCTGAGTTTCAAGATCAGTTTGCAAGGATGGGCATGGATACCTTTTCGCAGCTATTTCCATGGTTAGCGAGTTTTTCGACTGGTTTTTCGGTAGGGATGATTGTATTGGAGTTGGTATTAGGAGTGGCATTGATCATTGGTTTTAGTCGTTTCTGGACATCAGTCGTGTTTTTCTTAACGGTTGTGATGTTTACGGTTTTGACTGGATTCACCTATCTGACAGGATATGTACCTGGTCAGGACTATGTGCAGATGGAAAAGCAAGGCATCACCAAAGAGGTACTGGAGGATGAGGGAAGAAAGCTAATAAATGATGGCTGGACTAAAACTGCCGATATTCCAATGCATTTTTTCAAATTTAGCAAATGGGTTCCTTTTGATAGCAACAATCAGAAAGTGACAGACTGTGGTTGTTTTGGAGACTTTTTGGTACTTAAGCCAAGGACTTCTTTTTATAAAGATATATTTTTGATGATCCCAGCATTTTTGATGCTTTTTGGATTCAGGAGTATGCATCAGATATTCAAACCAGGCGTACGTACTGGATTGATCGCTCTATCTACAGCAGGCTTTCTGGTCTATTGTATATCAAACTATGTCTGGGATATCCCCAAGGTGGACTTTAGACCATTCGCCAATGGAGTAGACATCAATGCCCGCAAAGCCTTGGAAGAGAAAGCAGCAGAAGAAGCTCCTGTCAATTATGTGCTGACCAATAAAGCCAACGGACAAGTAGAGCGCATGCCTATGGATACTTATCTGACTAGATATAAAGACTTTCCTAAGTCGGAGTGGGATATCTTGCAGCAAAGGGGAGAGCCGACAGTAAAGTCTACTAAGATCTCAGAGTTTGAGGTCAGTGATGTAGATGGAAACAATGTAACAGAAGATATCCTATCACATGAAGGGGTATCTCTTATGGTAGTGAGCTATAAACTATACCACGATACAAAAAAGGAGACTTATATGCGCAATGATACCCTCATGGCCTATGATACCGTAGATGCGGAAGTGATACCTAGAGTAGTAAGTGTGACACCCGTCCAAGAGTCAAGAGAAAAGTATATATGGAATACTAAGCAAGTAGACAGCTATAAGGATAAAATACTTCCTATGGCTAAGGCAGGGGCTACAGATGGCGTACGTACTTTTGCGATCACGGCTTATGCGTCAAAGGAAAAGGTGAATTCTTTCTTAGCAGAGATCGGAGCTGACTTTCCAATGTATACCGCTGATGACATATTGCTTAAGACTATAGTAAGATCCAATCCTGGTGTACTCTTGATTAAAGATGGTAAGATCCTGCATAAGTGGCACTACAAGAAATTGCCTTCCTATGAAGAAATGAAAGCCGAATATTTGAATTAAAACTCCAATGAAATTGGAGCGGGAATACAATTGTCTAGATCGATAAAGAGTACTTTTATCGAGATACTCAGGTCTATATATTAAAGTCTAAAAGTAATCGATCAAAACATTGAGTTTTTGCTAAAATTACTTTTACTTTATGGCAGGAAACAAATAGTAATCCCAACACATAAATGTGCTTTGAAATATGTTGAGCCGAAGGAATATTCGCATTAAGATTATGCAACTGCTATATGCGGGTTCTAATACTGGACTAGATCAGGCAATTATCTTAGACCGATATAAAGCACTTATCGAACAATCATACAATCTTTACTTATTCAATCTCACGACTGCAGCACAAGTTTCCAACTTTGCTTACCAAGACAAAGAAAATCGTGTCTCCAAATTGTTGCCATCAGATGCTGATGTAAATTTTCAGCCGAAGCTAGCCAGCAACGATCTGACCAGCTCCATTACGCTTAATGAAGAGTTTACATACGAACTGGACACACATAATGTAGATACAGATATAGAAGATAGCGTTATCAAGTCTATCTATGCGGAGTTTGTTAAGACGAAGGATTATCTTGTCTATCATGAGAATCCAGATCCCAAAGCAGAAGATCATAAGACCGTTTTACTTGCACTCTATAAGTTCTGTTTAGCAAATGCTATTTTTGAAGATCTGGTAGATGAACGCTATAACAATTGGGAAGATGACAAGTCCCTTGTTGTTGGCGCTATCAAGAGAACAATAAAAGCACTCCCATTAGAAGAAAAGACCTATAAACAGTTTAAACCCAATCACGAAACAACCCAAGAATTTGGATTTACACTCTTGGATATGGTTTTGGACCGAGATGCTGAGCTATTAGGAATCATTGAACCCAACCTTAAGAATTGGGATGCCGATAGGGTAGCGATCATTGATATGATTCTACTGAAGATGGCCATTGCAGAGCTCATTAACTTTCCTTCTATTCCAACTAAAGTAACGCTTAATGAATACGTTGAAATCGCAAAACTGTACTCCACAGATAAAAGCAAAGACTTTATCAACGGTATTCTTGATCGCTTGATGAAAAAGCTAGATCATGAAGGCAAAATCAAAAAGCAGGGTAGAGGCCTCATTGATTAACATTTCTTTCCTTACCTTTCGCAAAAGTATTGACCTTGAGTAGGTTTAACTTAGGCTATTTTTATAGCTTTGGGCTTACATATTTGGCTATCTACATGTTTTCTTGTAATTATTAACCGATACAGCCATTTCAATACAAAATGTAAAACGGCATGAACAGTAAACTGATTTTATCCCTAACAGTATTATTTTTAGCTTGTACCTTCTGTACAGCCCAAAATGATCCATTTGGCTTATCTTATAAAGTGATCTTTCCCAAGAACTTAGAGCAAGGTCCTATAAGCGATTTATACGATACAGGCGACTTCTCCCTAGGAGCTCAGGTCAGCTACAGAAAAAACTTTAATAACTGGTTTTCAATAGATGTCCCGTTCCGATTAGGATCAGTAGAAGTACTAGATAGCGAGTCAGGAAGATATCGAGAACGCCAATTTGTAGGCATAGACGGTTACGCAGTTGCGGGTATCGATGCCATCAAATTTCCTTTTGGGCCTTATGCTTTTGCAGGAGTTGGAGCAGACTTCCAGGGATATGACAATGACTTTAACGTATACTTCCCCGCAGGCTTTGGAGTGAACATTAAGTTGGTCAGAGAAGTATTACTCAACACAGAGTTTCAGTTCCGACCTAGTTTGGACAAAGAGAATACACACTACCAAGTAGCAGTTGGATTTATCATGAATATGAATCTACCTCCAGCCGAATTGCCACAACCCAAGTTGGACATGCCAGCACTAGATGGAGATGGAGACGGAGTACCAGATACGGAAGATGCATGTCCTACTGTGGCAGGTAAAGCCATGTTTAGGGGCTGTCCAGACACTGATAATGATGGCATCATAGATGCTAAAGATAAGTGTCCCAACGAAGCAGGGCCTATAGCTACAGATGGTTGTCCGGTAAATGTCGCAGGTGGCGATATGGGAGATATGGTAGACACGGATGGAGATGGTGTAAGCGATAAAAATGACAACTGTCCAAATCTGCCGGGTGACCCAGCTACTTTTGGTTGTCCTTCTGATGATGCGGATAATGATGGTGTAGTTGATGCCATGGATAATTGTCCTAATAAGCCTGGTTTAGAAAGATTTGGGGGGTGCCCAGACTCAGATGCAGATGGTATCAGTGACGATAAAGATGCATGTCCAAATGTAGTTGGATTACCTAGATTTAGCGGATGTCCAGATACTGATGGAGATGGTATCACAGATGCGTCTGACAATTGTCCTACCGTACCTGGTAAGTCTGAGTACAATGGTTGTCCTAATGCACCTGTTCCTTCTACTAGCACTACAGTTATTAGCAGCCCAGCACCAGTAGTTAGTACCATCGCTTCTGAAACGCTTGCTTCAGCAGCACAAAAGGTGGAGTTTGAAACGAGCAGAGCTACATTGAGATCTAGTTCATATACGGTCTTAGATCAGATTGTCGCTATTATGAATCAATATCCTAGCTATGATCTAGAAGTAGCAGGACACACAGATAGTATTGGTGATTCGGCAGGCAATCAAAAGCTATCGGAAAATAGAGCCAAATCTTGTAGAGACTACTTGGTAAGAAAAGGAATTTCTGCTTCTAGAATAAACTATGTAGGCTATGGAGAAAAGCAACCTATTGCAGACAATAGATATATGGCTGGACGTAAAGAAAATAGAAGAGTTGAGTTTAGATTGATTCCAAGATAATTGGAATCAATCTCCTACCTGCATTATGAGTGCAGGGTAACTAACTTTGTTTAAGTTTCTTTTTTGGCGGTTTGGGTGGCTTTACACGAGCACTTGTTAGGGTAACCATAATTCCAGCAAATAGACCGTTCTGCTTTGTCCCAGGAACAATTACATCTATAGATCGCTCATACTTCCAGTTTTCTTTGAATGGGTCTAATCTATACCCACCAGTGAATCCTATTCCGTAGATTGCATTTTTCATTTTGTCCTCAATATTGAACACCAAGTTTAATCTTCCCTCAAACATCAATCTTATGTTTCTATAGATTTCTGTATGAACATCTCCTGCTAGGATATTGCTAAAGGTGCTATTGCCTGGCAAGCCTTTAATAAATTTCAATCGCTGTGCAGCAATTAAGAAATCTAGGGAAGGACCAAAGATGATTTTCTTTTTTTGGACTAGATGGTATTCAATGCCGCTAAGAAACATATGCGACCTAAGATTTACCTCATTTTTCTCATTGCTATTTTCATCAAGGTGATCATCATTACTGGCAGTTATATTTAGGGTGTAGCCAGTTCTGCTGCCAAAAGCTTCTTCATCATCATGTTTGGCATAAAGAAAGGATAAGCTCAATAAATTATTATTTAAAGTAGGAAAGTTGTTAGCTACAAGCTCCGTATTGAGTGCATCCCAATTAGTGAAATGATAGTTTTCGTTCAGCTGAAGTTGGGCGAATATACCAGTTGAAAAAAAGAATGGAAGGAAAATAAGAAGTATGCGTTTCATATGATCAGTTTGGAATTCGATACTAAGATGCAGTGTATTTTAGTCTATCGCAAAAAAAAAGCTACTGATAATTAAATCAGTAGCTTTTTTAATACTCTATTTGGTTAAATAGAGACCTTATTTTTTCGCTTCCTTTAGAACCGCTTGGTACTCATTGAGTTTAGACCATTGATTATTGGCAGCCATTTTTGCTTGTCTTGCCCATTTAGAGGGATCGTGTACTTTGTAACGAGGACCTGACGCTTGAAGCACCTTTCTGAGGTCGCCTACTTTAGCTGTACTTAAGGCTGCAAAATTTTTATATCCTGCAGATTCTAGGATCTGACAAATTTTTGGGCCTACACCTTCTATTACAGTAAAGTCGATTTTGCTATTTTTCTTTGTGGTCTTAGCGCTTCCTTTAGCTGTTGACTTCTTTGTAGAAGTAGTACCAATCACATTTTTCGCTTTAGCCATTGGTGCTTTGTTGGCTTTCATTTTAGTATCCCTCTGTACTTTTGCTTGACTTGGATTTGGAGTGATTACAACAGAGTTCTCTACACCATAAGGAGAGGCTACATATTCATCTGCTTGCCAGTCATTGTCCCAACGTTCGTTGTCAATCAGATAGCGAAATTCATATCTTTGGCCTGGCTCCAATTCCAGCTGACCTTGGAATTCTTTGGACTTTTTGTTAAGCGTTATTCCTTTATTCCAATCCCAGTTGTTAAAATCTCCAACAACCTTTACTTCCTTAGCTTCAGGAGCTGCTTGAGCGGGTAAGGAAAAAGTGACTTTGCACTTAGTTTTGTTTTTGGTAATCGTCTTTTTAATTGCCATAACTATATTTTTTATTTCTTGTTTAATTCGTAATTATAATCTCCTCGAATCATTACTTCCTTTATTAAGACGGTATTGTGCTTTGAAAGTTACTTTCGAATTATTTCAATGGGTAAGCAAATATTCGGATTGCAGGAAAAGAAAGAAATGGAGGATTCATCATCTTCACTCTGATCACCATCATCGTTGTATGGTGTAGAGTCAATGTCTTGTTGATCTGCACTCTTTACCTCGGCTGCATTTACGCAATCTTCCAAATCGGTCACCACTACATCAAATCTTATGTAATAGGATTGATTGGCAGCTAGATTTGGAATCTCCCAGTTGATGACATCCAGAGAATAACTAAGTATTCCTGCGTC
>CALJVI010000257.1 GCA_937974575.1 uncultured Saprospiraceae bacterium
GTAGCAAATGTTCAGGAAACATTAAATTGTGAAACACCAATGGTTTTACTAGAAGGAGATGCAACGGACCCGATGGCAACTTATCTATGGACATCCCCAACAGGTGCAGAATTAACAGATCAAAGCCCTATGGTATCAGAAGCGGGCGAATGGGAATTGGTAATTACATCACCAGAAAATGGTTGTACAGGCTTTACAACTGTTGAAGTAATGGATGATTTTGCATTACCTGAAAATGTTGAAATCAACGGCCCTAATGTACTTACTTGTGGTTCCAATTTTGTCCAACTTTCAGGAAGTACTTCTACCATGGATATTCAAGGATTCGAATGGACTGTAGATAACGATAATACTTTTATAAATACGGAAACAGCACCGTCAGTATCAGAACCAGGTATTTATACATTGACAGTGATTGGAGCTAACGGATGTGAAGCAAGCACAACCTTCGAAGTGACTCAAGACGAAGATTTACCAGTAGTAGGTGCTTCAGTAGAAAGCATACTTACTTGTGATAATGGCAGTACTATGATTACTGGAACATCTTCTGCAGCCAACTCAACTTTTGAGTGGACTGGCCCACCTGGTTTCCTCCCAGTTGACGGTGTAGAACAAATAGAAGCAACTATTGCTGGTGACTATACCGTAACTATCACAGATGAGGATAATGGTTGTAGCTCTGTTGCGACAGCAACTGTCGATTTAAATATTACAAGCCCAGATATTTCTACAGTAGGTACTACTGTCACTTGTGAGGATATAATATTTAGCATATCCGCATCTTCTATGACAGACAATGTGACTTACTTATGGGAAGGCCCAAATAATTTTGAATCCATGGACACTAATCCTGTAGTTACGAATGCGGGTACATATAGTGTTACCATAACAGATCCAGCAAATGG
The DNA here is from genome assembly GCA_937974575.1 of uncultured Saprospiraceae bacterium. Classification (GTDB taxonomy): domain Bacteria; phylum Bacteroidota; class Bacteroidia; order Chitinophagales; family Saprospiraceae; genus JALZVN01. The sequence goes on from CALJVI010000257.1 coordinate 906, forward strand.
ATGTATTTCAGAAGAGGATGTTGAAGTGATAGAGGGAGGAGATTTTCCAGAGAATTTAGTAACGGAGGCTGATGTGATGGTATTGACTTGCGATGATACAGAGTCCATATTGACTGCGTCTTCGTCTACGACAGGACTGGAATACACTTGGACTGGAGATAATATTAACCCAACGATGGGAGAAACCATCACTGTTACCCAACCAGGTAATTATACAGTCAACTATTTTAACCCTACAAATGGTTGTGGAACTACAGAGTTGATTTCAATAGAATTGGATGATACTGCACCTATGATATCACCAGCTACACCAGAGATATTAAATTGTCAACGAACTGAGGTGCCTTTAGAGGTGACTTCTGTAGAAGCAATTAGAACTTATGAATGGGAAGGCCCTATTGCAGGTTCTTTGTCAGCTCTTGATATAGCGAGCCCGATGGCTTCAGAGCCAGGAATGTACTCCGTGACAGTAACATCTGTAGATAATGGATGTACTTCAGTAGCAAGTATTTTGGTGATGGAGGACACAAATATTCCAGTATCCGCTCCTATGGCTTCCGAACTTAGTTGTGAGTTTATGGAAATAGACTTGGATGGTAGTGCTTCATCTTCTGGACCGGATATTACTTACGAATGGACAAATGAATCAGGACTTGTAATTTCTACAGACTCTAATACAACTACAACCCAGCCTGGAGATTATACCTTGACTGTTTTCAATAGTTCCAATGAGTGTGCCATAACAGAAACCATCACAGTAGGTCAGGATATCTTGGCTCCAACTGCAGATGCAGGTATGGCAGTTGACTTTCCATGTGCGGCATCAGTGGTTACTTTATCGGGTTCAGGTACAGGACAGGGATCTTTAAGTTATATGTGGTTAAATGAAAGTGGAGCTGAAGTTGGCGATCAAGCAAGTATTGAGGTAGCACAATCAGGCGAATTTACACTTGTAGTAACCGATTCGGATAATGGCTGTACAGCTGCGTCGTCAGTAGATGTTATTCCAGATGAAAACAAACCGGTGATAGACCTACCAGCTGCTGAAACGCTTACTTGTGCGGTTACTTCAGTCACTTTAGATGCATCAGGTACTACAGGACAAGGAAATCTAAATTTCACCTGGACATTTGAGACCAATGGCACACCAGCAGGAAATGGATCTACAATAAATGCTACTAGTCCTGGAATCTATACCGTATTAGTAGTTGATGAAAGTAATGGATGTGATGAGAGCAGATCCATTGAGGTGATGCAAAACATAATAGAGCCTACCTTCACAGTTGAAGGGGGGGAGATTGATTGCAATTCTGGACCTACATCAGTAACCGTAAATGGGTTGAGTATTACCAATGCATCATACCTATGGACTGGCCCTGGAGGATTTTCTTCTACAGATGCAACCCTAACGAACATTACTGATCCAGGACTTTATTCAGTAGTAATAACCGATGAGGACAATGGATGCTTCGCAGAAGGGTCTGATATGGTTTCTTCATCTATGGATATTCCAATCTCTACTTTCGCACCTGCAGGAATTTTAGATTGTGATACTGAAGAAATACAGCTTGTTGCCGATGCCGATGCTGGGCTCAGCTACAGCTGGTCAGGACCAAATATCTTGTCTGGTGGAAATACTTTGACTCCGCTTGTTGGACAGGCTGGAACATACACGCTTTTATTAACAGACCCTGATAATGGATGTACAGGCACCAATTCTATTGACGTTGAAGAAAATACAGATGTGATTACTGCTATTATCCCTGATGGTGATGATGTAAATTGTTTCGGACCCAATACAGGATCTATTAGCATCAACCAAAACCAAGTGACTGGAGGTGCTGCACCATATGTGTATTCTATTGATGGAGGAGAAAGCTTCACCACTCAAGAAGAGTTTTTAGGACTTGTTGCTGGGATGTATGATGTAGTGGTTATGGATGCCAATGGATGTCTATATGATGAATCAATCACAATCAATCCTGCTGAAGAGCTAATACTTGACTTAGGAGAAAATCAGATCATTGCTTATGGGGACTCTATTATGTTAGACCCTGACAAGAACTTTGATATTGCGATAGCAGAGTGGAATGATACTACTTTGGTCGGAGGTACTCCTTGGGTTGCTCCATTGAATACTACAAGCTACGAGCTGGTTGCATTTGATGAAGATGGATGTTTGACAACAGACAACATTACCATTTTTGTAGAAAAAACAAGACCAGTATATATACCGTCTGCATTCTCTCCTAACAAAGATGGTACGAATGACTTTTTCACCGTTTTTGCGGATTTAGGCTTGATCTCCGAAATTAAGAGTTTCAGTGTTTATGACCGTTGGGGAGCAAAATTGCATGATATTGAAGGCATCACTCCAGCTCAAGCGCTTGAAGCTGAAAACAGTTGGGATGGGAAGCACAGAGGTGATGATATGAATCCTGGTGTATATGTTTACCATATTCTTGTTGAATTTATAGACGGAGAAGAAATTTTCTACGAAGGAAACGTAACACTATTTAGATAAAGTTTTTTTCATGAAATATGCCCAAAGGCCGCCAATCGATAGATTGGCGGCCTTTGATGTTTTAGTAGTATATCATACTTTTCTTATGTGTATATCTCTCATACTTAAGGCAAGTATTTTCCTCATCTACTTATTGTCATGTTTTAGATACCTGTATTTTCTTTATTTCTAATCAATTATCTGATATACAGTATGTTATATGGGTTGATTTTATCCCCTATTTTCTTTTTGTCCAGACACAAAGCCTATCTTTTTTGCAAAAATTTAGATTGTTTCTGTACTACATTGACTCTGTTAATAGACTAGTACCTGAAAATGGTATGACACCTCCTGTGTATTATTTAAAGTTGAATGAGAAAATATGTTACCACTGTACAGAATACTGGCCGTGTTTGTCTTTTTATTCTTAGGAATTAATTTGCAATCACAAATTTGTCTACCTGCACCAGCTGGAGGTGACGAATGCATTAGTGCGCCTCTTATGAGTTGCAACCTTGATGGTTATGTAGGCACGAGTGGAGGATATACACCTGGTCCACCACCATCAGGTTTTTGCGGCCTAGTAGAAAATGATCAATATTTTAAGTTTGTAGCGGACGAAGAGCAAATTGTTATTCAAATAGTTCCTTCCAATTGTACCACAGCCAAAGGGCTTCAGGCTACACTTTATGAAACTACAGACTGCGTTTCTCTAAATCAGGTTTCAGTTTGTGCTAGTTTTGGTTTTGAAAATACGCTCAATGTGGTTCATGCAGGTACAGCTGTTATAGGACAAGAATATTATATTCTTATTGATGGATTTGAAGGAGACGTCTGTGATTTTACCATTAATGTACTTCGTGGAATCTTACCAGATGTAGAGGCAGAGGCAGATAATGCAGAGTTATGTTTAGGAAATCAGATTTCTCTTGATGGTACTGCCAGTACACAAAGAACAAACGTAGAATACTACTGGACTACTACCAACGGAAACATCGTCTCAGGGGATAACTCTATGACACCTATTATAGACGCCATCGGTGATTATACACTTACCGTTATTGATATAGTTTCTTGTTGTATTGATGATGTTACTGTGTCAGTAACTGAAAATATGACTTCACCTACTTTCAATTTTGATTCGTCATATGATATTACATGTGCTGATTTATCTGCGACACTAGATCCTAACCTTGCCAATGCAGCCGATTACGATTTTATGTGGACTACCACAAATGGTTCGATTGCTATGGGTACTGCTACAAATACTGCTAGTCTAGTAGTCGATACTCCAGGAACATATAATTTAGAAATAGAAGATAGAAGCACAAGCTGTACTTATAATACGGATGTGGTAGTAGTAGCGGATAATACGGACCCTGATATTACGGCAACATCTACTAATAATTTAGATTGTATCAATACCGAGACCACCATTAATGCAGGCTCTTCGGTGACAAATTTACTGTACAGCTGGGAAGGGCCAAATTCCTTTACCTCAACGGATGCATCATTTACTACAATGCAAGCAGGTACCTATAGTGTTACTATAGAAGCAAGCAATGGCTGCACAAATACTGCAAGCGTAAACGTTTCTAGTACAGGAAACCCAGATGCAAGTATAATTAAAGAAAGAGATATTGATTGTCTTAATCTAGATACTAGATTGACAGGTTCGTCAACAACAATGGGTGCTATTTATGCTTGGTCAGGACCTAGCGGACCTCTTGGAGCAAATCCCGAAATCGTAGTTACTGCAGGTGGAACATATACACTTGTAGTATCCTTACCAAATGGTTGTAGCACAACAGTTACAGAAATAGTAGATGAAAATAAAGTTTTACCAAATATTTCAGCTGTGTCTAGCAATGATATTGACTGCACAGTTACGACTGCTACCTTAGAAGGTGCGTCCACCACCATGGGTGCGACTTTTGAATGGACTGGTCCAAACGGATTTACTTCATCTATTGCTCAACCCTCTGTAAGCGAAGGCGGAGATTACACTTTGACCGTCGCTGCACCAAATGGTTGTACTGATAATGTTATAGTAAATGTAATCCAAAATGCAATACCACCAATTTCAGACGCTGGTCAAGCACAAATGTTAGACTGTAATGCGCCAACGAAGACCGTAGGAGGGATGAGTACCAGTACAGGTGCTGCATATACTTATGCTTGGACCAGCAGTAATGCTCCAGGTGTACTTGGGACGATGTCGACATTACAAGTTGGTAGTGCCGCGACGTATACCTTAGAAGTTACCAACTCAAATAATAATTGTTCCGCTACAAGTACTGTTGTAGTTACAGAAGATTTTACCGACCCAATCGCAGATGCAGGCGGAGATGCATTTCTCACTTGTTCAATGAGAGAAGTTACACTTGGTGGAACTTCTTCAACAGGTACTGAATTTACATACGCATGGACGGACATGTCAGGAACAACGATCAGTGATCAAGCTGAATACACTACGACACTTATTGGAGAATATACTTTGACAGTTACAAATACGCAAAATGGTTGTTTTAGCACAGATGTCATTGAAGTAGATGAAGATCCTTATGATCCAGTTGCAGCAGTTTTAGATCCAGATGATATTACATGCGAATTTCCAACCATTACATTATTTAGTGATGGGTCCAGTGCTGGCGCAGGTATTGAGTACGCATGGTATGATAACAACAATGCACTTGTCTCTTCCGATGCAAATGCTCAAGTAAGCAATCCTGGCTCATACGAGTTAGTGGTTACCGATACCAATTATGGTTGCTCAGCTTCTATTATAGTGCGTGTCGATGAAAGTGTGACGCCACCACTTGGTAATGCAGGTATTGATATGAATTTGGATTGTAGTACCAATGAAGTTACCCTAGAGGCTAGTGTCTCAGGTGATCTTGATGACTTTACCTTCCAGTGGTTTGATACACAAGGCAACCCATTGGCCAGTACAGTTGAATTGACAACAAGTACGGCTGCTAGATATGATTTGATTATTACCAATAAAGTTACAGGATGTACTAGAGAGTCATTTGCAACAGTGATTGATAATAATGTTTATCCTGATGCAGACGCAGGTCTGCCATCCACCATCACATGCACCAATCTTCAGGTACAAGTAGGAGGTGCTAATTCTAGTACAGGTTCCGATATTATACATGAATGGTTTAATTCCTCAGGAAATCTTGTAGGAAATTTACCAACTATAGATGTTACTATTCCTGGTACCTATCAGCTAGTTGTGACTAATGCAGGCAGCAGTTGCTCTGCCGAGTCTTTTGTGACTGTAGCCGTTGATCAAGTAGATCCTCAAGCCAATACTGGTACGACTACATTAATTACATGTAGCGACCCGATATCTGTTTTAAATGGAGCAATGTCAACAGCATCGACCAGCGCTTTAACTTACGAATGGACAGACCCCAATGGGATGCTATTGAGTAGTACCGTATCAGCAAGTGCTACAGCAGCTGGAGAGTACACTTTGACAGTAACGGATACTCAAAATGGATGTCAAAATACAGCTACGATTATGGTGGAAGAAGACAAAGAGCTTCCAGAAGTAATGGTGACCAATCCAGAAATCATTAATTGTTATAACAACTTTGTAGAAGTAAATTACACCGCAGTCAACGGACCTATTACTCCAGTTTGGCAAGATGTAAATGGAAATGTACTTTCCACAGAAGAGAGCTACCTTGCTACTCAGATTGGAACAGTTGTATTGCAAGCTACCAGCCTATCCAATGGATGTGTAAATACATCCTCTATTGATATTATTGAAGATAAGGTAGCACCTGATGCAACTATTGCAGAGCCAGAAGTTTTAAATTGTATTATAAAGGAAACACAGCTGATTCCTACGATCAATAACTTTTCCACAAATGCCAATTATACTTGGACCAATAGTGCTGGTCAAGTCTTAGGTCAAGACGCAAATCTTACCGTGTCGGATATGGGGACTTACACTTTAGAGATTCAGAGTGTTGACAATGGTTGTATAGCCCAATTTTTCTCTACAGTTCAAGAGGATATTGAAGACCCTATTGCGATCATCACGAATACGGAATCGCGTATTGACTGCTACCAGCCGGCTATTGATATCAATGCAACCCAGTCTTCTGGCAATGCAGCTTTGGCATACCAATGGATCAATTCTAGTAATCAAGTTATATCTGATCAGGAGTCATTTCAGCTGACTGAAGGTGGACTAATATCTCTACAAGTTACCAATGTGGATAATGGTTGCATCGCCACAGCGGACGTTGTTATTGATGAAGACTTAGATGCTCCATCTATCGACTTCAACCCAGTAGACAAGTTTACCTGTTTAGAAAATGAAGTAACTATTGAATCAGTAGTTTCGGGTTCCAATAATTCTTTCGTGTATACATGGACAGGTCCAGACAATACAGGTATAGTATCAGGAGACACATCACCAGATGTTACTGTAGATACTATTGGTGGATATAGTCTTTCTGTTCAAGATCAGTTAAACGGGTGTGAGTCTATGGCTTTCATCATAGTGAGAGAAGATAGAGACTTACCAGAATTAGCGATACAGCCCGTTGATGAGCTCAATTGTGTTACTCCAGAGGTGACTATAGACGCTTCAGCATCTGCTACTGGTTCAGACTTTGAGTATTCTTGGACAGGACCCAGTATCCTTAGTGGCGACAGTACACAAGTCATTCAGGTAGATAGCGTAGGTATGTATCAGCTCAATATCCTCAATACAGAGACAGGTTGTGAAAGCAATATGGATATTGCTATTTCAGAAAACACGGAGAGACCTGTCGGTGCGACACTTATCATGGAAGATCCTACATGCTATGGCGAGAGAGATGGAGTCCTTGATGTTGACAATGTGATTGGAGGGGCCGCTCCATATTTGTATGCAATCAATAGTGAAACCAATTTTACTGAGATTGCTACTTACAATAATTTACCTTCTGGTGATTTCAAGCTTATTATACAGGATAGTATAGGATGTGAGTGGGATACACTCTTTCAGATTATTGACCCTGTAGAAGTGACTGCCGACTTGGGAGTAGATCAGGTGATCCGCCTTGGCGAATCTTCAGAGCTTTTTGTGCAGACTACCGGGGAGGTGGTTTCCATAGCTTGGTTAGACAATGGGGTAGATGGCCCTATCGATAAAGACTATAGAGAGATCCAGCCGATCAAGACAACAACATATGTAGTCGTAGTCACCAATGTAGAAGGCTGCAGTGGCACTGACAACGTGATTGTGGAAGTAGAAGATGACAAGCGAGTATTTATACCAAATTCATTTTCTCCCAACGGAGATGGAGTGAACGATTTCTTTACCATCTTTACCGATATTGCAGCATTCGAAGTATCCAATCTTCAGATCTTCGATCGTTGGGGAAATCAAGTATTTGAAAAGAACAATTTTATGCCAAACGTTCCAGAAATAGGTTGGGACGGAAATTGGCGTGGCAAGAAAATGCAGCCAGGCACTTATGTGTACTCTGCGTTCATAGAATTTCGTAACGGAAACAAAACCAACTTTAAAGGCGAGATTAATATAGTCTATTAACCGTATTAACGACTCGTAGAAAATAGGGCATTATCTTTTTTAGATAATGCCCTTTTTCGCTTTTTGGGCATGTCGCAATCCCTGCACAAGCCTCCACGCTCCAGCGACCGGGCTTTCCGTTCATACTCCACAGCCTATAGCTCGGTTCAGCATAGCACTATGATAGTCTCCGAAAAGGAGCCTCCCATAGTACTTGCTTCACACGAGCTCTAGGCTGCTCCATACCACTTCTATCCCTCATGCATTTACTTATTCTTGTATTCACTACTGATCTGCCTTATAAGACACATTCTTGTCTGATATTTTTTGTAAATTTCGGCCTCATAACAAACAGAAAATACCATTATCTATGCTCAATATTGAAAATAAAGTTGTCCTTATTACTGGAGGTTCTCGTGGAATCGGTGAAGCCATCGTTCGCAAATTTGCAAAGCTTGGCGCAAAGGTAGCTTTCACTTACCGTTCTTCCTCAGAAAGATCAGATGCTATAGTTGCAGAGCTCAACAGCCAAGGAGCGGATACAACAGCATTTCAATCCGATGCAGGTAACTATGTGCAAGCAGAGGAGTTGGTCAAAGCTGTGATAGAAAAGTATGGGCAGATTGATGTTCTTATTAATAATGCAGGTATCACCAAAGACAACTTGATGCTCCGTATGAGCGAAGAACAATGGGATACGGTTATTGAAACCAATCTTAAATCTGTATTCAATCTCACCAAGCAAGTAATGAGGCCTATGATGAGAAAAAAGTCAGGATCCATTATCAATATGTCATCCGTAGTAGGAGTATTTGGAAATGCCGGACAAGCCAACTATGCCGCGTCAAAAGCAGGGATCATAGGGTTTTCCAAGTCTATTGCCAAGGAGATAGGCTCTAGAAACATACGATGCAACGTCATTGCTCCTGGCTTTATCGAAACAGAAATGACTGCCGAACTTGACGATAAAACCAAAGAGAATTTTCTTGCAAACATACCTATGAAAAGACTCGGTAAGGGGGATGAAATAGCGGATACCTGCGTATATCTCGCTTCTGACTTAAGTTCTTATGTGTCTGGACAAGTGATCTCTGTATGTGGAGCGCTCAATTGCTAATAAAATTTCACAAAGGAATTACATTTTATTCGTCGGTTAATAGTTGAGTTTGATCTGAAAGCCAATCAAGACAATTCAAATATACCTAACTTGGAGATAGATAAAATTGTACTATGATATACCCGTATCTACTCTTCAGACTAAAGCAAATCAGGAGATTCCTATTGCAGACGGGTATCGGCTATATTGCAATTATTTTTATTTTATTAGCTGGTATATTTCTTCAGGGTGTTTCTAATCTTTTGTTACTATCTAGGCCTATACTCATTGCCTTATATGGAGGGCTACTGCTCTTGGTCTTTACCCGTCGAAAGGATACTGATTTTTTAATCGGCACAGAGCTTTCCTTATTTTTTGTCTATTGGGTAGATGCACTTTTAATCGGTTCGCCTCTGATCTTAGTACTCTTAATTTTTGGAAAATGGCAAGTGGTATTATGGATACTAGCATTGAGCATCTTTTTTTCATTTTGTTGGAAACAATTCAAAAGTAATACCACGCTCGGAAGTGGATGGTATAGATTAAGCAATATTGATTTTCCGTTTTTATCTCCTACTGATTTTGAATTCAAACTGCTGCTCAGAAACCATTTGATTCCACTGAGCTTAGTCTATATGATATGCCTTCTTTTTGCAGTGCATCCAGCATCCTTTTTAGTGCTAGCATTTATCTCGCTGACTTCACTACAATCTACATTGGAATATTATGAACCAAAAGAGATGATTTTTTCTGCGGTAAGCCCAACAAAATTTTTACTTCAGAAAATCTTACGATTGATTCTGTTGATCAATCTTTTACTTTTACCATTCTATATCATAGGACTCGTTTTCTCCATGCAATCATGGTACTTGTACTTGCTTGGATTTGTTGCCATAAGTTTGATGCTTGCATTTTCTGTATGCAATAAGTATGTTTTTTTTAGACCAGGAATACCTCGTATCAGTACAAATATAATTGCTAGTATCATGCTCATATTTATGCTCGTTCCCGGCTTCCAACTGGTAGTACTCATTATGAGTATAGTGCAGTATGTAAAAGCAAAACGTAATCTAAAATATTATTGGTAGTCTATGTTAGAACTTAATCAGCTGTCGGTTTCATATGGTAAAAAAGAGGTTGTCAAAAACTTGAATGTCCAGTTCAGGTCCACTTCTATCAATGGTATACTAGGCGTAAATGGTGCAGGAAAATCCACTTTATTCAATACTATTTATGGAATTAAAAAATCCATCAATGGCACCATTACTTTAGAAGGGAATCCGATCCAAAAATCTGATATCGCTTACCTGCAAACAGAAAATTATTTTTACCCTTTAATGAAAGGTAGAGAATACTTGCAAATTATTGCACCCGAAAAGAATTTTGATAAGTGGAACGATATCTTCCAATTACCTCTAGAAGAATTTGTTGAAGACTACTCAACTGGTATGAAAAAGAAAATCGCCTTTATGGGTTTGATTCTCTTAGATCGCCCCGTTTATATTTTGGATGAACCTTTCAATGGGGTAGACATTCAAAGCAATGAAGTCTTAATACGGATTATAGATGCACTGAAGAAGAAAGGGAAATATATTTTAGTCTCTTCTCATATTTTATCCAGTCTACTACAAATGAGTGATCAAATTTTTCACCTACAGGATGGCAAGTTTGAAGTAGAAATTCCAAAAAGTGATTTTGATTCCTTTCAAACTAAGTTTAAAAAGGAAATCGAAGATCAGGTGGATGACAAACTAAAAAATCTTGACTACTAGTTGGATGATATTCTAATTTATTAATTACCTTCGTGCTATTCTCATGGGGTGCCTACTTAGATTTTGCTAAAGGCTGAGATTATACCCACAGAACCTGATACGGATAATGCCGGCGCAGGGATAAGTGAAGAAAGTATTCTGCTTTCTTATGATTGTTTATGTAATACGTATTTACTACCTCAGTATCTACCTCAATAAAATCATGATGATGAATAAGCTTTTGCTTAGTTGTTCGCTAATGCTTTGTTTTGTGTTTTCAGCACAGGCACAGTCTTTATTGACAGGTATAGTTTCTAATACTGCTGGGGAGTCACTACCTGGGGCCTTAGTGGAGTTATTGGATATGGATAAGTCCACTACCACAGATGCTTATGGATTCTTTAAGATCAGAGGCCTTGCTCATGGTACGCATCAGATAAAGGTGTCTTATATCGGGTATAAGACCTATGAGGAATCTTTTGAAATGAATGAAAATACATCACTAGAGATAGTAATCATAGAGGATATTGCAGTGCTACAAACTGTAGAAGTAAATTCACTTAGAGTAGAAGAGGAAGCACCTTTTTCCTTTGTCAACATAGACAAGGAAACATTACGTAAAAACAATCTAGGTCAAGATATTCCTTATCTGCTAAGAAATACTCCCTCTGTAGTAGCTACGTCTGATGCGGGTGCTGGAGTCGGTTATACAGGGATTAGGGTTAGAGGTAGTGATGCCACTAGAACCAATGTTGTGATCAATGACATTCCCCTAAATGACTCTGAATCCCAAGGAACCTTCTGGGTGAATTTACCTGACTTAGCAAGTTCTACCAATAGTATACAAATCCAAAGAGGGGTAGGGGCTTCCACAAACGGAGCAGGCGCTTTTGGTGCTACAGTCAATGTCGATACCAAAGGATATGATGCTGACCCATTTGTAGAGTTGAGTAATACATATGGATCATTTAATACAAGAAAACATACTCTAAATCTCAACTCTGGATTACTCAAAAATAAGATGGTCCTTGAAGGTCGCTTATCGCTGATCAATTCTGACGGCTATATAGATAGAGCATCTTCTGACCTTAAGTCTGCGTATTTATCAGCGGGTTATTTCTTAGATAACTTTAGTATACAGGGGGTAGCTATGTTAGGTAAGGAGATCACTTACCAATCGTGGTACGGTTCTCCTGAATCTCTAGTAAATGGAGATAATGCAGCACTCGGAGCACATTATAACAATAATGTCGGATCATTATACAATACAGTTGAAGACTCTATTAATCTTTTCAGTTCTGGTCGAAGATTCAATTATTATCAGTATGGAAACCAAGTGGATGACTATAGCCAAAATCATTATCAAGTACATATTAATAATCAATTGCAAAATGGAGTCTCTACACAAGTCGCTTTTCACTACACCCAAGGTAAAGGATTTTTTGAAGAGTTTAAGTTCAATGAAGATTTTGAAGATTATGGCTTGTCCAATCCAATCCTAAGTGGAGATACCATTACTTCTTCTAATCTGGTAAGAAGAAGATGGCTGGACAATGATTTTTATGGAGCAGTAGCCAGCTTGAGTTTTGATAATAAGTTTATAGATTTGAAAATGGGAGGGGCATTTCACAGGTATGAAGGCGATCATTTTGGTCGGATTATCGAAACCGACATAGGAGAAGTTGACTTTATTGGAGCGAATTATTACTTCGGAGAGTCTATAAAAGATGATGCAAATATTTATGCGCAAGTCGGCTACGACATTACGAAGAGCTTCAATGCCTTTCTAGATCTTCAATTTAGGACTATTGCATATACTACCTCGGGTACAGACAATGATTTGGTAAATTATGATATAGATGAAAATTTTTCCTTTTTCAATCCTAAGTTGGGATTGACATATAAGCTGGAGAAAAATCAATTGCTATATACTTCCTTAGGGGTGGCGAACAAGGAACCTTCTCGCTCTGATTTTATTGATGCGTTGGATAATGCAAAACCTGAACATGAAACACTCTATAATCTAGAGTTGGGTTATAAAAAACTGGCAGGAGACTTTACCATAAATACCAATCTGTACTACATGCTCTATGAGAACCAATTGATCCCAACTGGAGAGTTAAATGATGTAGGATCAGCGGTGAGAACAAATGTAGCGGATAGCTATAGAGTAGGTTTGGAGATTGATGGAGTATATAAATTTAGCGACAAATTTTATATAGGAGCGAATGCGGCTTTTAGCCAGAATAAAATTGAAAACTTTGAGGAGATCATCTACGATTATACCAATGGATTCGAAATTATTACCAATATATTCACAGATACAGATATTGCCTTCTCGCCAAATATCGTAGCAGGACTGCAGCTTGTAGCAGCGCCAATCAAGGATTTCGAAATAGGTCTTTATCCTAAATTTGTTGGAAAGCAGTTTTTAGACAACACCTCCAATGACGCTAAGAGTCTAGACAGTTATCTAGTGACGGATCTATTGGGTAGATACGATATAAGAACTGATAAACTCAAAGAACTTTCTCTCAGTCTAAAGGTGAATAACCTATTCAATGCATTATATAGTGCCAATGGATATACCTACAGTTATGTGTTTGGTGACTTGATCACTGAAAACTTTTTATACCCACAGGCAGGGATTAATTTCTTAGCAGGATTAACCATTAAATTTTAGCCTTTACCTTTATTATATTTGGGAAGTATTTGACTTTGTATGGACAATAAATATGCTGACTTATGGCTGAAAATTCTTTTTGGATAAATCTTTTGAAGAAAATCATTAAGGACGTTTTGAAAGGATTTGGTATGCGAACAAGTCCACCAACGTATAACCAACATGTAGTCCCACATGAAGAAGGTTGGGCGGTCAAAGGAGCAGGAAACGAAAAGTATACCGCAATATATGATAGACAAGATGATGCCATAGAGCGGGCTAGGGACATTGCGATCAATTATGGCTCATCAGTAGTGATACACAGAAAGGATGGTTCTATAAGAGATCGAATGAGCTACAAGAGAAAGTAGATATTTCAGTGGGCTCTTTTTGTGTAAGGGATAGGAATGATGCGACCTCTTGGGAGCAGACCCTGGCTATTTTCAGACAGGGGCCGCAGTGAATACGGAGTCATGTATAGCCCGGTCCTTGCAGATGCCTTTTAGCAGCCTGCAAGGATACACCCAAATAAAAAAAAAGGACAAACCTAAATCAGGCTTGTCCTTTTTGTGTATAAATAAAACTATAAATTATACCTTCTGGATAATCATTGCAGAAGCGCCACCGCCGCCATTGCATATCGCAGCACAACCTATCTTACCTTTCTTAGCAGCCAACACGTTGCTAAGGGTAGTCAAAATACGTGCGCCTGATGCGCCTAGGGGATGACCGAGGGATACGGCACCACCGTGAACGTTGACCTTATTGGCTTTCAATTTCATGTCTTGCATGAATGCCATAGTTACTACTGCAAAAGCTTCATTCACCTCGTAAAAGTCGATCTCAGATTTTTTGATACCTGCTCTCTTGATCGCCAATTTTGCAGCCTTAGGAGGAGCAGTGGTAAACCACTCTGGCTCATGGGCAGCATCCGCAAAAGAAAGAATCTTAGCAACTGGCTTGAGTTTGTATTTCTTGACAGCAGCAGCAGAGGCAAGGATAATTGCCGATGCACCATCGTTGATCGTGGATGCATTGGCAGCCGTCACTGTACCATCTTTTGAAAATACTGCTCTTAGCGTAGGTATCTTTTCGAAGCGAACATTCTTGTATTCCTCGTCTTCAGTCACTGTGATAGGATCGCCTCTTCTTTGAGGTACACTTACTGGAACAATCTCATCTTTGAAAATACCTGCCTCAGTAGTAGCTGCAGATTTCTTGTAAGAGTCAATTGCAAATTCATCTTGAGCTTCTCTAGAGATCTTATATTTCTTAGCTGTGTTATCTGCACAGATACCCATAGCTTGCTGATTGTATGCATCTACTAGACCATCTTTTTGGAGACCATCTATGACCTTACCCTGTCCAAATTTTGCCCCCCAACGCATGGTTGGTAGATAAAAAGGAATGTTGGACATACTCTCCATACCACCAGTCACAACCACATCGTTTTGACCCGTCATGATAGACTGTGCACCAAACATCACAGCCTTGAGCCCTGAGGAGCAAACTTTGTTTACGGTAGTACAGGGCACATTATTGGGAATACCCGCCATGATAGCAGCTTGTCTTGCAGGAGCTTGACCGAGATTGGCACTTACTACATTGCCCATAAATACTTCATCAATCGCAGAGGCTTTTACCTTCGCTTGCTTGAGTGCGCCTTTGATAGCGCTACTGCCCAATTCGACAGCGCTTAATCCTTTAAACATGCCACCAAAGGATCCTATTGGAGTCCTAACTGCTGTGACGATGTATACTGGTTCTATTTTAGCCATATTCGTTTCTTATTTTTCCACAAAAATAAGAAACGAATATGATATTTAGAGCTTAATCTTTTTGAGCTCTTTGGATTTCGTCGGATGCACTACCTCGGCGACGTTCCTTAGACTTCATATGTTGATTCCCAAACTTGTAGCTCGCTTGGAAATTGACAACAGGCCCATCCCAGACATTATATATAGTGAGGTCCATATTGGCATATTTGATATCAGCATTGAGGTAACGAGCAAATAAGTTGTCAACTCCTAAGTTCAGCTGAAGTTTATCGTCTAGAAATTTTCGGCTGATGCCCATGTCTACACCATATAGCCAGCTCGTATTTACGATTGCTTCTTGTGAACCACTGTTGTACCAGCCAGTGATTTCCGTTTGGATTTTTGCTGGTAAAGTGAACTGCATTTGCACGAAGCCTGTGAAGTCCCACTTAGCTCTACGCAATGTAGTCTCCAAGTAATTAGCATCTTCATATAGGCCATGGTTGGCAATGATGCCGCCATATCCTGACATCTTAGGAATGAAGTCAAGTGGAAAAAATAGACTTGCATTAAAATTCTTAAAGGCGTCTATATTATAAACAGATAAGTTGGTTTCTCCTGAATCGTCATTTTGGTCAGTCAGCTCTACCATAGCATCATTAGTTTGCTTGTATTCTACATTGAAAAACGGTTGCCCTTCGTACGCTAAGCTAAACTTCGCACTATGCGTCAATGCAGGAATCAAGTTGGGGTTTCCTTTCTCAAAGGTGTAGGTATCGAGGTAGTATACAAATGAATTGAGTGAGGTATAGCGAGGTCTATCTATCCTGTAGCTATAAGCAATACTGCCCGTCAGTTCTTTGGTGATCTTACGACTGATACTTGCACTC
>CALJVI010000258.1 GCA_937974575.1 uncultured Saprospiraceae bacterium
AAAACCATACTGCCTCATGCCATGGATACACCTCCATGTTGGCAACTCTGGTAAAGCAAAAGCTTGCTGTGTATCCAATATAGATTATGGCGATATCAATACCCAATCTCTAGAGGAGATATGGACTGGAGAAGTAATCCAAGAAGTGCGAAATAAATTTCTCACAGGAGCACCTGATAAACGTTGCTTCAATTGTATCCAAAGAGAATCTGCTGGAGCAAAAAGTCTCCGACTAGAAACCTTCGAGAAGTTTCCAGATGCGAAAGTGGATGAAGTAAAAAGCCAACCCATCTATTTTGATATCCGATTTTCTAATGTTTGCAACTTTAGATGTCGGACTTGCTGGCATGGTGCGAGCTCCAAATGGTTTCAAGATGCAAAAATACTAGGAACTCATATAGCCGAGAAAGCGATCATTAATAATGTGCAAGATTTCGAAGAGTTCATTGGCAAATGTGGACCAGCTCTATTGCAGGCTAAGGAGTTTTATTTTGCGGGAGGCGAGCCGCTGGTTACTGAGCAACACTATTTGTTATTGGAATGGTTGATTAAGAATAAAGCGACAGAAGCACGACTACGCTACAATACCAATTTTTCGAAATTAAAATTTAAGGACTATGATGTACTCCAACTGTGGTCTCATTTTCCAGAAGTGGAAGTGATGGCTAGCATAGATGCTTCGGAAGAATTGGGAGAGTATATCCGTAAAGAACTCCACTGGGAAACCTTCCTGAAAAATAGAGAAAAGATTAAAGCATCCAAACATATTAAATTCAAGTTGGCTCCGACTGTTTCTGTTCTGAATATCTTGCATCTGCCAGATTTATATAAGCAGGCCCTTGCCTTGGACTTGATCCAGCCAGAAGAGTTGTATCTCAATATCCTAGAATACCCAGGCTATTATAATATCCAGATCTTACCTCCAAAGCAAAAGGATTTGATAATGCAACGTTATACATCGTTTTTTAATGGGCAAGAGCAAAATGAAATCCCGACTAATATCAAGAAGTCTTTCACGGACGTTATCAGCTACATGAATCAAGAGACCGCCAATAGCACCAAGAATCAAAAACATCTTTGGAAAAAATTTAAAGATCAGACTGCTAGACTGGATGAATTGAGATCAGAGGAGAGTACTCAGTTGCAGGCTTTTGTTGAAGTAGAATAAATATTGATTATAGGCTTTATTCTCAAGTAATAATTCCAAAATTTAAGTTTTCCATCGTATTTTGGCTACCTATTCATTTTACACTGATTCATTTTATGAAAGTATGCATTGCTGAGAAACCTTCCGTTGGTAGAGAGATCGCACAGATCCTCGGGGCTACTCAGCGCCATGATGGATACTATGAAGGCAATGGATATCAAGTGACTTGGACCTTTGGGCATTTTTGTTCTCTATTTAGCCCAGATGAGTACGAACCCCGATGGAAACGTTGGGATCTGAATAGTTTACCCATGCTCCCTGAAAAGTTTCAGACCAGAGTGATGGCAGACAAGGGCGTGAAGAAGCAGTTTGGAATTATTAAAAAGCTATTCAAGAAAGCAAGCCTTGTGATCAATTGTGGCGATGCAGGGCAAGAGGGGGAATTGATCCAGCGTTGGGTTATCAAAGAGGCTAAGTATAAAGGGCCAGTGCAAAGACTATGGATTTCTTCTTTGACCAAGGCTGCTATTACGGATGGATTTACAAAGCTAAAACCAGCTAGTGATTTTGACAGCTTGTATCATGCAGGTTTTGCACGGGCTATCGGAGACTGGCTACTGGGTATGAATGCCACCAGACTATATACCATAAAATATGGAGGCGGAAAATTAGTACTGTCTATAGGTAGGGTGCAGACGCCCACATTGGCGATGTTGGTCAAGAGGCATTTAGAAATCATCAATTTTGTATCCAAGCCTTTTTGGGAATTGGAGACCGTATATAGAGAAACGAGCTTCAGATATGAAAAAGGACGCTTCGAAAAAGTAGAAGACGGGCAAGGTGTTCTACAGCAAGTCACTGGATATCCATTTACTATACTGAGTACAGTCAAGAAAAAGGGGAAAGAATATGCGCCGCGTTTATTTGATCTGACCGGTTTACAAGTGCATGCGAATAAGCGATTCGGTTATTCTGCTGATATGACTTTGAAGCTGGTCCAGAAATTATATGAAAAGAAGGTGGTGACTTATCCTAGAGTAGATACGACCTATCTTCCTGACGATATGTACCCAAAGATTGGAGGCATACTCAAAGGGATGAGCGGATACAGCGCGTTGGTTCAGCCATTGATGGCTGCGGCTATTCGTAAGACCAAACGAGTCTTTGACGATAAAAAAGTAACAGATCATCATGCCATCATTCCTACGGGGGTGCAGCTAAATCTCAATGGAGATGAGTACAAGATATATGATGCTATTGCAAAGCGTTTTATAGCCAATTTTTATCCAGATTGTCAAGTGAATAATACCACTGTAATTGGGGAAGCCAATAAGATAAAATTTAAGGCTACAGGTAAAGAAATAGTAGAGCCTGGTTGGCGAGTGGTATATCCAAGCAAGAGCAGTACTTCGGATGATAAAGCCGCTAAGTCTAAAGAAGAAAAAATACTTCCTATTTTTACGGAGGGGGAGTCTGGTCCTCATGAACCTAGCCTTGTAGAAAAGCAAACGCAGCCGCCGAAGTATTATACAGATGCGACTTTGCTACGAGCTATGGAGACAGCTGGCAAAACGGTAGATGATGAAGAGCTGTATCAAGTCATGAAAGAAAATGGGATAGGACGACCTTCCACACGTGCAGCTATTTTAGAGACGCTATATCGTCGTAAGTATGCGATTCGAAAAAAGAAAGCCATACATCCTACAGATCTTGGCATTCAACTGATCACTACTATAGAAAATGATCTTTTGAAGTCTGCGGAACTGACAGGTAGATGGGAACATAAGTTGCGCTTGATCCAAAAGAAGGAATATAACCCAGGTACATTCATTGCTGAAATGAAGCAGATGACTGCAGACTTGGTAGACTCGGTCAGGATGTCTAGTACGCCTAGTCAAATAGATCTTACAGGTGTTCCAGATAGAAGATCCAAATATAATAAAGGAGGTAAGCGAGCCACCAGCACAAGAGCTGCCACAACGAAAGCTAGTACTCTAAAAAGTAGGACAAAAGCTCCAAGAAAAAAAGCGAGTATTACAGATTGTAAATGTCCAAAGTGTAAGCGAGGGACTTTGCTCAAGGGCTCAACTGCCTATGGCTGTTCGCAATGGCAATCGGGCTGTACTTTCAAAATGCCTTTTACTTTCATGGAGAAGAAGATCTCCGACAATCAGATCCTCCGCCTCCTCAGTAAAGGCAGCACAGTAAATCTGAAAGGCTTTAAACGAGGTACACAAAAAGTAGATGGCGTAGTAAGGTTCGATGAGAACGGGCAGCTGATATTGATTCCGCCAAAAGCGGCAATCCCAAAGAGCGCTAAGCCAAGCCAACAATCCTCTAATATGATCTGCCCAAAATGTAAGAAAGGTAAGGTTCTCAAGGGCTCAACTGCCTACGGTTGCTCTGACTGGAAATCCGGGTGTACGTTCCGATTCCCATTTGATGAATTGCTTAAGCGTATCGGGAAACGTAAGGCTACTAAGGATTTGGTGGAGCAGTTGATATCGGAGTAGATTTTAACAAGCTTGCGCCTCTTTGTTTGCTGTTTGACTGAAAAACCTTTTTTTTGTAAGAATAATTATAATCGAATGGTAAATTGGCAAGATCACATAACAACAAACCCTGAAGTATTGCTTGGTAAACCAATCATTAGTGGTACCAGAATTTCCGTAGAATTTATTTTGGAAAGGTTGGCTAGTGGATGGAGTGCGGATCAATTATATGAAAACTATCCGAGACTTACTTCCAATGATCTAATGGCTGTGTATTCCTATACATATGAATGTATGAA
>CALJVI010000259.1 GCA_937974575.1 uncultured Saprospiraceae bacterium
GTGACGTTCCATTCCTTAGTTTTAGCTTCTTCGAGTAGGTATTTTATCAGTGAAGTGGCAGATCTTCCTGCGCCTATGACTAGTATTTTTTGCATGCTTTTTTATTTATAATTGTAGAGTGCGAATATTGCACCAAATCCTTTAAATCATCTGCTTTTTAGGGGCCTATTTTTAGTGTTATGTATTTTTTGGTCAATTTTATGGTTTACATCACTTATAGGTTTTTTA
The DNA here is from genome assembly GCA_937974575.1 of uncultured Saprospiraceae bacterium. Lineage (GTDB taxonomy): Bacteria > Bacteroidota > Bacteroidia > Chitinophagales > Saprospiraceae > JALZVN01. The sequence continues at coordinate 229 of CALJVI010000259.1, forward strand.
TTATTTGGGGCCATCCCCGCTGAGAAAAAGCAAGTCCAAAAAAAAATGGACTCGCTTTTTCTCAGCGGGGTCGCTACGTTCCATGGCTCGTTATTCACTCGGTGCTAAGCACTGCCGCAGAAAAAGCGGCACCATTGCACATCGCTTGTCCAAAAACTTCTATAAAATAGATTTAACAACTTGTGCGATGATTGCTACAAAGTAGACACACCATTTCTGTTTTAGAATAGCACTTATTAACCTACCTTTATATCAAAATACTATAATCTCTTGTCCGACACATTTATTCCAACTATTACACACCCATATGCGGAGATCATTCTTCCTATAGCTTTGGCACAGAGCTATACCTATGCAATACCTGATAGTATTGCAACTACTATACAGATAGGTATGCGTGTAGAGGTGCAGTTTGGAAAGTCAAAGCTGTATACAGGCATTGTAGCCCAGTTTAAAGATACGGTTAGTGCGCAGGTAAAACCAAAGTCCATTCTCTCTTTATTAGACAAGGCACCTATCGTAGATCAAAGACAATTGAAACTATGGTATTGGATAGCAGGCTACTATGCCTGCACTGTAGGCGAAGTCATGAATGCAGCTCTGCCAGGAAAATTAAAACTAAACACCGATAGCACTGTTTTTCTCTCTCCCACTTTTGATCATAATATGCAAGGCCTGTCAGATAAGGAATTTATGATTATCGAAGCATTGATTATACAGAAGGAAATCAAGATGGGAGATATACAGGCCATCCTTGGGCAAAAGTCTATTACTCGTATTATTGATAAGCTCATTGAAAAACGACTCATCTTTGTCAAACAAGTCCTTCAATCCAAGTACAAGCCCAAGATTATAGATTGCGTACAATTTACCGAGGCATATCAGGAACATCCCGAACTGCTCAATGAAGCTTTTGAATTAACTGCTAAGTCTGAAAAACAGACTCGTGCATTACTCGCGTATGTACAGCTACAAAAAACAAATAAACACGTACGCAAATCCGACCTGTACAAGAAAGCCGACATAGATACTTCTGTATTAAAGGCATTGGTCAAAAAAGAAATCTTCAAGGTTTATCCTCGCACTGTCAGCCGATTAGATAATAGCGATGAGCAAACAGTAGATGCCTTCCCATTGAGCGATCAACAAAAGGAAGTAGTACCGCTCATTCAAGCATCGTTTGACAGCAAAAAGCCTATACTTTTGCATGGAGTCACTGGAAGTGGCAAAACCAGAGTTTATGTAGAGTTTATCAACAAAGCACTACAAGATGGAGGCCAAGTGCTGTATCTCTTACCTGAGATTGCCTTAACTACACAAATCATAAATCGGCTTAAAAAGATTTTTGGAAATGAAATTATGGTTTATCATTCCAAAATGAATGACAACCAACGAGTAGAGATATTTGAGGCGGCTCGTAAAGAGGCAAAAATATTTTTAGGAGCACGATCAAGTATATTTCTACCTTTTGGCAACTTGAGCTTAATTATAGTGGATGAAGAACATGACCCTTCTTTCAAGCAAAACGAACCTGCCCCGAGATATCATGCTAGAGATACAGCATTGTATATGTCTAAATTGTACGAGGCAAATATCATACTTGGTACCGCAACACCATCTATAGAAACTTATACCAATGCACTGTCAGGAAAATATAACCTAGCAGAGATGAATGAGCGTTTTGCAGGCTTAGCGATGCCAGAGATCATAATCGTTGATAAAAAAAGAGAAATTGCTCAAAATAGAATGAAGTCCCAATTCACCTCTGTTTTGATGGAGGAGATGCAAGCTGCACTAGAGCGTAAAGAACAGATTATCCTATTTCAAAATAGGCGTGGTTATGCACCCACCATCAGCTGTGAAGTGTGTGCTTGGAAAATGGAATGTATCAACTGCGATGTTAGTCTGACCTATCATAAGTACACACATAAGATGCACTGCCACTATTGTTCTGCACGCCAATCTATGCCTTCTGCTTGTCCAGCCTGTGGTAATCAACACTTAATGGAAAAAGGTCACGGTACCGCAAAGATAGAGGATGAAATAAAAATTTATTTTCCTGATGCAGAGATTGGTCGCATGGATTTTGACACCGTCAATACCCGCAGCGCATATGAGGATCTATTACTTGACTTTGAAGATAGACAAATAGATATCTTAGTGGGTACTCAGATGATCACCAAAGGCTTGGATTTTGACAATGTAAGTGTGGTCGGTGTGCTGAATGCTGACCAACAATTTGGCTTCCCTGATTTTAGATCTACGGAAAGAGGCTTCCAACTCATTATGCAAGTAAGCGGAAGAGCAGGTAGAAAAAACAAACAAGGCAAAGTCGTCGTCCAAACTTTTGACCCTCAACACCCCGTACTCAAAGATGTAGTAGAATATGATTACAAACGATTCTACCATCGTGAAATATATGAACGTAAAGAAATGCTTTATCCACCTATACAAAGGATGATCAAAGTAACACTCAAACATAAAAAAATTCCCAACCTCGAAGATGGCTCTCTCTTATTTGAGCATTTGATCAGGCCGAAATTAGGCGATAGATTGCGCGGCCCTGCCTCTCCTTATATCGGCCGCATTAGAAATTATTATCTAAGAGATTTCTGGATAAAATTAGAAAATAAAGCTGCCGTACTTCATCAAATAAAAATGCTCCTACAAGCTGCTGGAGCTCAAGCTAAAGCAAGCAAAGGTGGTTCTCAACTTAGGGTAGTTATTGATGTAGATCCATACTAGGGCTTGATTTACAACCCTGTATAGCTTAAATTTGCTTATTGATAATAAGCTAAACGACATATGAAACATTTATCTATTCCATTACTGATTGTCTCTCTTTCCTTTATTGTATTTTTTTCTTGCGGTAAAGCCAATACGGCTGATATCTCTTCTAGCGATACATCCACTAATGATGTCTCAAAAGATAAAAACAATCCAACAGACAAACTAACTAAGGAACAAGTTTTGGAGCGTATGCACAAGGCAAATCAAGATAAAAGCATCATAGATTCCAAGACTTCCGAAATGATTGCTAAAAAGCAAACCCAAGGCGGAAGGATAGGTGCAGACCAAGCAGAACAATCATCCAGACAGATCCGTGAGAAGTATGAAAAAGTGAAAGATGCACCACCAACCAAGAAGCAAAAATTGGTTGCAGACAATATATGTAGTTGCTTAAATAAAAACTCACTTTTCAAACCTGCATTGAAAGCAAAATCTGCTAAAGAGCTTTTAAAAGTGGTTGGTGAAGATAAAGACAAAGAAGTAAAATCTTTACAAGATTGCTACAACTCAAATATGGTTCCTGCTGTAAACAGTCTAGGTGAAGAAGCCGGTATCTTTGCTATGAAGTCTAGAGTTTATCTCAATAATAAATGTTTAGATGGTACTGATAAGTTTTGGATCAACATAGGCGCTCACCTAAATCGTCATGCTAGTAAAAACGATATCAATATTGATATGAATAAAATGGAGCAAGCAGGTTTTAAACCAGCTTCTGGAAAATAGATCTTCACTACTTCAATACATTTAATACACATTATATTTTTTAGCTTTGTTCCCATTGGGGCCTTAGCTCAGTTGGCTAGAGCGTTTGACTGGCAGTCAAGAGGTCAGGGGTTCGACTCCCCTAGGCTCCACCACTTTTCTGGAGAGCTAAAAAAGAAAGAAAGTATCTCTTTTTACTCTTAACCCCAAACAATAAATGCCTTGAATCATTCATATCGCACTTTTATATGTTAAAAAGTTATTTTTTTAATATAAAAGACTTATTTTAGGTAAAACTATAATGCTATGAAAAGGACAACTACCGCCATCACCCTGTTATTTATCTCCATTTTCTGCTTATTCAGTTTCAAGAATCTGGATACTAGAAACTTCATTTTTGCTACACTAGCAGAAGAGCCTACCTTACCTGAAGTTCCATATAATTATGATGTTGACTTTCCTAATCATCTGCTAAGTGACACTATAGATACTGGCTATGAAGCAGGCGAAATCGACACAACCGTCTTTGACCTACTAGATAATGACATTGCCACTCTTGGAAGAGTCTTATTTTTTGATCAAAAACTTTCTGCACTAGAAAATATTAGTTGTAGCTCTTGCCATCTACAGGCTAATTCATTTGCAGAAAATAAAGCATTTAGTGAAGGGATTTCCGCACTCACAAAGAGAAATTCTATGAATCTAAATGATCTGGCTTGGACGAGTCATGAAACTTTCTTCTGGGATATGAGCCAAACCGACATGCATACTATGATCCAACTGCCTCTAAAAGATGAAAATGAAATAGGAGCTGTCATGGAGGATGTAGTCTTCAAACTAGGAGACACCAATTATTACCCGGATCTATTTGCAAAAGCATATGGAGATCAAATCATCAATGAAGAAAGAATCGTAGATGCATTGGTCAACTTCATAAAATCTATGCATACATTCAACTCTAGATTTGATCAGCAGGCTAATATCAACTTCAAAGATTTCACTGAAAAGGAAAATGAGGGGAAAGATATATTTCAGTTCGCCTGTACAGGATGTCATACAGAAGGTTCGTCAAATTTTTTCGGAGAAGTAATTTTCACTGCTAACGAACAACATCCCATTGACATTTTTCCTTTCAAATTTAACAATGGTCTTGCTGAAGATAGTGACATCGGAGCTGGAGAGTGGCATAGTGACCCAAGTTTTGACCATCTCTTTAAAGTACCCACTCTTCGGAATATCGCAGTAACTGGTCCTTATATGCACGATGGCAGATTTGAAACCTTAGAGGAGGTCATAGATCACTACTCTGAGGGTGTAGAAGAAAATGAATGGACTTCATTTTTTATCCCTGGCTCGGGCTATGACTTTGACCAAGATCAAAAGGATGCTTTGATTGCATTTTTGCATACCCTGACAGATGAATCCTTTTTTGTCAATCCAAAATGGTCAGATCCATTTACGGATCCACTAATCCAAGATGCACCTGCAAAGGAGGTAACATTCCAAACTATTATTCAACCCAATCCAATGTTGGAGCAGGCTACTATACTCTTCGAAAATCCAAACGAAGAAAAAGTAAATTTGAATGTCTATTCCGTAGATGGAAAAATGATTTATCAGACTTCGTCTAATGGGGAGCAAATAACCTTGGACAAGGC
>CALJVI010000260.1 GCA_937974575.1 uncultured Saprospiraceae bacterium
TGTGCTTGAATATCGTGCGCTAAAAACGCAAGGCACATAATAGTAGATATTAGTATTTTCTTCATTCTGTATAAGTCTTTCAATCTTTTTTAATCAAAAAGTAAGCAAAAATAACAAATTCGGTAATAGATAGAATAGGAAAGATACAATCGGTTGGCATATGCTACTAAGAACGTATAAAATCCATGTTTTATTTTAAAATTACTAATTTTTCAAACTCACTTTCGGAAGCTTTAATATTGGTGTTATTGTCTGAAGGCGATGCTTTTACCTTATATAGGTATACTCCTCTTGCAATATCAGCTCCGAAGTCATCTTTTCCATCCCATTTGATGTTGCGGACACTGTTTCCATCCGAGATAACTTCTGTAGTAATGGACTTTACAAGCTTGCCAGATACCGTGAATATTCTCACTTGTACGTCAAGCAACTGGCCAGGGAGATTATGTTCAAACATGAAAGATGTACTGGTAGTGAAGGGATTAGGGTAGTTTAATACCTGCTCTAATGCCAAAGACTGGTTATCAGCTACAATAAATTCGGTGTACCCTTCGGCAGAATTATTGGCGACATCCCAGGCGCGTACTTTTATCTCATGTCTGCCGCTTTCTAAGTCAAAAAGTGGAAAGCGGACTGTTCCTTGGGTAAAATCATCAAGTTTGGCTTCATAAAAATCGTTTAAAGCTAGGGATTGGCTGTTATCTTGGTCTAAAACTCCAGTCAAATTGTGCCCTATACTAGAGCCTGCAACATTTATTCCTAAATTGTCAGATAGCTTTACTAACAATATAGGGTCAGGGGTAGTCGTGCCGCCTAATACAAAGTTGAAGTTATCCATGAAGACTTCTACTTTCGGAGGTTCATTATCAACTATGCCGTCAGGATTGGTGCCTCCTACAATAAATCCTGTAAAATAGCCACCTGCGTCCTTTGATTCTTCGTCGGTAGCATAATAGCTGATCTTGCCTTGTCCGAAGGCATAGTTTATGTCTTTGGGGACTACAAACTCTAAATCAAATTTTCCATTCGTCACACTGGCTACTCCTGAGAAGATTAAATTCTTTTGACTTTTGAAAGTGGTATACAGACTTGGTCTAGATCCATCTGAATCATTTACCAAAGTAGGGACATCACTTACTTTATCGAATATTTTCACAAACACTTTACCATTGAAATCAGGAAGTAGTTGATCATTTTGATCTGTCAATTGACCAGCAATAGCTACTCGGTCTAGCGCATGCATCGTATCTCGAATGATGGAATCAACTGGATTCCCATTGATAGTAAGTGTTTGGACTTTGTTTTGCGGAATAGCAATACGCATAGCTGGATCTCCAATAAGAGCAAATTTTCTAGTGTTTTCATTTGCATTCGCATTTTTTCCTTGCATCATCACATCACCAAAGGGTAAGGTTTGTCCATTTTCTTTTTCAAATATTCTTTCAAACACACTTCTTGCTAATGCTTCATTTTGATGAGCAAAGACTGCTCTCACGGTAGTCATGAGTCCAATCACACCTCCATTATTATTGATAAAGCATCGCTCGCCAGCTGTCACAAATGAGGGATCATCAAAACCAGTAAATGAACAAGTAGCAGTGACCATTAAAGGTTGCTTGTTGATATTGGTCCATCCATCAATAACGTTGAGGTCTAAAAATCTTTCTTGCGCCCATCCCTTGGAGCCTCCATGACCGAGGTAGTTGACCAGAAGTGCTCCTTGAAACATAACTTTATTCAGCTCATCGGTCATCTTAGGGTATTTTTCTCCTCCTGGAGTGGATACTTGGACATATGAATCTGCGTACAGTTTATTCACGTTGTATTGACCATATTTGGCTCTAACCATTTCAGCTATACCATCGGCGTCATTTAGGTGTGTATTTTTGTCCTCATCATCAGCTACAAAGGCGATGTCGTTTCTCCAGTTGCCAAGTGAGTTGGAACTGGTTTCGTAATTAATGATTTTGTTTACCACCAGCTGCGCTTCAGAAGACGTTTTTACTGGGAAGCGGCCAATTGCTAGCTCTAAACTACCAGAAGGGCTATTGCCTTCTTCAGGATCCAATAACCCAAAATAATCATCCATAGGGTAGGCTGTAATTGGATTGAGAGAACCTTCCTCGTACACCGGAATAAAATTGCTATTTATGGCGATGTCTTCATAGACACCTCTATGGTCAAATGATCCATCACCGAACAATAATAAATATTTGAAATTTTGATCTCGGCCATAAATCATTCTACAAAAATCTCTTATAGCTGAAGGATCTTGGCGTCCAGATGAAAATTCATTGTATATCTCATCTATCAAGATTGGTTTGACATCGAGTTGACTAAATGATCTTCTATGCTTAGCTAGCTGCTCGGCTTGATCTGCAAATTCAGTTGGGTAAATGATGATCATATCCGCATTAGCGATTTCATGAAGATTCTGATTTTCAATTTTTTCAACAAACTCGGGTGTTTTGGAGACTTGAGAAAAATCGAAAGCAATAAACTTTTGCAGGGTAGCTGTTGCTGAACCAAAATTGATGTCTCCTGTGTTGGTGTTTGTTTTTATTTTTTTAGCATTCAGTGGATTTGTGATATTCCAAATTCTAGTATCGGATGCTGAGGATTGAAGGTTGAAAGTGGTATTTGTATTATTTATAGAATTGAAATCTCTAAATACCAACTCGTCTTCTGACAGTATAAGTCTACAGCGCGCATTGACCGAGATGTAATCTAACCAGCCAGAGCTAGCAAAATTGATTTGGGGATACGCTATTTTGATAGAGATCTTATCGCTGTTTAGTGTTTCAGTTTCTTTTAAGCTTTTTCTACTCGCATGAGGAGACTCTATATTTGATGGACTTACCTTGGTAATACTGCCACTAGTGTATTCCACCCCATTTATACTCATTCTAAAATTGCTATTTATTTCACTTCTTCCTGCAAATACACTGGTGAATGTAGCCTTTGAATTGGGAACTACATTTGGAATAGTTAAGTCGTAATCCTGCTCTCTAAGGCCATCAAATTTCTGCATATACCAAATAGAACCTGAACCCTGAGTAAAAGGATAATCATGAAGAATATTAATTTTGTCTTCTTCGATTTTCACAAAATGATCGTATTGGTCAGTGCTACCATCAGTATTAGAGATGGATGGTATTTCTTGAATCAGATTTTGAGAAACATCACCTACTTTTAAGAAGTAGTAATTTTTTCTATCGTAAACATTTAGGGAAGAAGATATTAGTTTAGTTGAAATGTCAGACTTTTCAATAGATGCTGACTCAGCATAAAAGACAATTTTGTCTCCGCTATTGAAGACTCCATCTTGAGTGCCTGTCATGGTCATAGCAATAGGTTCTAAGTCATCGGTACGAATAATGCTATTTTGTTCCGGAAGCATACCTCCACCAGCACCATAAATTTGAATCCTGTTAGGGTTGATATTATCTATATCCAGGCCAAGTTCAGATTTTAGGAAGTCATAACCTATAACATGCATTCCTTGCTCTTCAATTGCTATTTTGTAAATTTCACCATCTTTTAAAATAGACGTTGTTTTAAAAGTTGGATTCTTTTTCGGAAGGGCATTGGATTTTTTTGTTTGAATAACAAGATCGAATGATACTATTTTTTTGAAGTTTTGTCCTTCTTTTATGATGGGGCAAAAATCAACATTGGCTAAATATTGATTTCTTGATTTAGTGACAGTAGTTTTTATTTTTACCTCACTAAGTATGTTAGCGTCTGTTAGGTCATAATCTGATCTTAGAGGTTCAGTGATGATATTTTTTAAGGAAGCTGTTACTTTTGCTGGTCCATCTATCTTGAATGTTTTATGATACATCGGCACTGGGACTGGCTCTTGAGAAAAGTAGCCCTCATCAAAGTGGGGAAGTGTTTCTGAAGTTCCATCCGAGATTACTCTAATTAGTCCATTTTCTTTCCATTTTAGCTGAACTTCAGAATTAAATTTCTGTTGAGCGTTAAGCTGTAGACATAAAACAATAGAAAGGAGGAGTATAGATAAAATCTTTTTCATGTGGTTGTTTATAATGGCGATATTAGCAATTATTTAAAGCAAATTACGTTTCGTTTATTGATATGTATAAGGTACGTATGAAAAACGGGGATACTAGTTTACTATTGCAGAAAAATATGTCAAATACCAGCAGTAATAGTTAAATTCGCCCCAAATAGCCTAATTTTATTTATTTTAAAGTATGAAATTGACCAAATACTATTATTTCCTGTTTTTTGCTGCTTTATTTTACAGCACTTCAGCTATCAGTCAGGATCCGATATTTAGTCAATTCTATTCTGCTCCACTGCAAATTAATCCTGCTTTTACGGGAAATACTTTTACCCCCAATATCGCTCTAAATTTTAGAAACCAATGGAGTGGTTGGCCTGGTACGGCTTATGCCACCTATGCAGCCTCTGTAGATCAATTTATAGAACCCTTGAACATAGGTTTAGGTTTTATGGCATCCACTGATAATGCAGGTGACGGACTATTTATGATTAATAACCTTACTGGTTTTTTCTCCTACAAGGTGGGATTGGGCAATGATTGGAATGTAAAGTTGGGTGTAGAAGGAGGAGTATGGCAGTCAAGAATCAATTGGGATAAACTAATATTTGGAGATCAACTGGATGATTTAGATGGTCCCAATGGTAAAAATCCTACTCAAGAAGGTATGCCTAGTGAGACCTCACGCACAGTTTTAGATGTTTCCACTGGAATACTTATATATGGGCCTGTTTTTTATGGAGGATTCTCCTTAAAACACATAAATACACCAAATGATGTCTTTTTCGCTTCTAGCGAGGAATTTGTAACTGGCTTGCCCGTGCGATACTCTGTGCATGCTGGGGCACAAATAGTACTTAGAGAAGGCAATAAGCGTCGAATGGATGCGTTTATATCCCCGAATATACTCTTTGAAAGGCAGGTAAATTTAAATCAAGTTAATATTGGTGCCTATGGTGGAATTGGGGCAGTTTTTGCAGGAGTTTGGTTTAGGCACACATTCCAAAATGCGGATGCAGCGATTGCGTTGCTCGGATTTAGACAAAAAGCCTTTAAAATTGGGTATTCTTACGACTTTACGGTAGGCTCAAGCCTTACCAATCAGCTTTCTGCTGGCAGTCATGAGATATCTATAGGAATCAACTTTGACTATAATAGAAGAAAAGTAGACTATAACGATTGTTTCAAATTGTTTAGATAGGCGATTTGCTTGCTATTGTTGCACCTTTTCTTTTGCTGGTTTTCAAACTTTAGTTATATTTGGTATTCTTTAAAAGAACATAGTATTTAATTAAATAAAATGATGCGACTACTTAAATTAAATTTTGCCTTCTTGTTGTTGCTATCTCTCTCATTTTCATGTAAGAAGAGTGAAAAGTCTTCCACTACTGGTTGGGCTTACAATGAACAAGAGTGGGGTGGTTTTGAAAAGTTAGACTACGAAGGGCAGGCAACTGGTCCTAATCTGGTCCTAATCCAAGGTGGTACCTTTACCATGGGTAATACAGAACAAGATGTAATGTTTGAATGGAACTCTGTTCCACGTAGAGTTACTGTTTCTTCTTTCTACATGGATGAAACTGAGGTAGCGAATATCGATTATAAGGAATATTTATACTGGTTAGGTCGTGTTTTCGGCGAATCTTACCCAGAGATATCAGTTAATGCAAGACCTGATACATTAGTTTGGAGAGAAGAGCTCTCTTACAATGAACCTTTTGTAGAGACGTATTTCCGTCACCCATCTTATGATAACTATCCTGTAGTAGGTGTAAACTGGTTACAAGCTAACGATTACTGTAAGTGGAGAACTGACCGTGTAAACGAAATGGTTCTTATAGAAAGAGGTATTTTAAATCCTAATCCAGAGCAAAGAGATGAGGATAACTTTAATACAGAAGCTTACCTATATAGCCAGTACCAAGGTGACGTTAGAAAGAACCTTGAGAATAAGGCAACTGGTGAAGAAAGACCTGTTAAGTTTGAAGATGGTATTATGCTTCCTTCTTATAGATTGCCTACAGAAGCTGAGTGGGAATATGCAGCTCTTGCGCTTATCGGTAATCAAGCTACTGAAAAGGACGAAAGAATCACAGATAGAAAACTTTATCCTTGGAATGGAAATACAGTAAGATTCCAAGTTAGAAATAGTGATCAAGGAAAGATCTTAGCTAACTTCAAGAGAGGTAGAGGTGATTACATGGGTATGGCTGGTGCACTTAATGATAATGCACACATTACCGCAGACGTAAGAGAATACTTACCAAACGATTTTGGTCTTTACAATATGGCTGGAAACGTAAATGAGTGGGTTATGGATTTATACAGACCTATGACTTCTACTACCCTTAGAGATGTTGAAGGGCATGATTTAAACCCATATAGAGGTGGTAAATTTGAACAAAAAGTATTGGATGAAAATGGAGCTCCAGTAGAAAAA
>CALJVI010000261.1 GCA_937974575.1 uncultured Saprospiraceae bacterium
TCCAGCAGAGCTGTCCCCTGCTACTACTCCTCTCGCAAAAAAAAGCTTCTTATTATAAATATTGCTTTACATGATTGTAAATACCAAGTATGGAGTAGTAGCCAAAAGAAAGAGTTATTTCACAGCCTACTTGAGCGTATCGCTTTCCAATTTTTGAAAACCGATCAAATAACGCCAATCATCATTATACTTTTCCTCATTATCGAATAAGAGATACACAAACACCAAACCTATTTCCTCTTTGTAAAGAGTGAGCAATTGACAATGTTGTTTATCTGAAAATTCTTCCTTCGGATGAAAGCTGGCTTGGGTGGCCCAGTCAGCTCCGAAAGCTATTAAATCTTCACTTCCTAGTCTATGGAGAGAGATGACACTATCGTCGATATTGGTCATGAGCTGACCCAGTCGGATGCCGTTTTTGATATTAGGATTGGTGATTGCAAGGCTATCTTTTTTCCAGGAAAAATATTCTACACGTACTTCGACTTTATCATCAATATCTAGAATGAAATCTGTCTGAAAAAATTTGTTTCTATCCGGTTTTACTTGATACGTTGCGCGCTCTATTGGAGAGAATATCTGCACCCCCAGTTCTGCTAAAGCTGCACAAACTTCTTTTTCAAAAGAAGTTTGTGCAGCAGCTGAGAATGTTAGTATAGTGAGTAATATGCTTAGACCGGTTCTGATCAAATGCCCAGTATTTTTTTATTGGAAGCTTCATCGGCATCGATACCTGCAAAGTCATCAAATGCTTTTCCGGCTACTTCTATGATGTGCTTTTGGATAAAAGGTGCACCTTCTTTGGCACCTTGCTCTTGTGACTTGAAGCAACATTCCCATTCGAGTACAGCCCAACCATCGTATCCGTATTTGGTCAATCGGCTAAAGATTCCTTTGAAGTCAACTTGACCATCTCCGAGTGAACGGAATCTTCCCGCTCGGTCTGCCCAGTTTTCGTATCCTCCGTATACTCCTCTTCTGCCATCAGGCTGAAATTCAGCATCCTTGACATGAAACATTTTGATGTATTCGTGATAGATGTCGATATGGGCTAGGTAGTCCAATTGTTGTAAGATGAAATGACTTGGATCATATAGCATCTTTACTCTCTTGTGATTGTTGGTTGCTTTCAAGAATCGCTCAAAAGTAACTCCATCATGCAAGTCTTCTCCTGGATGTATTTCATAACAAAGATCTACACCAGACTCATCAAATGCGTTAAGTATAGGAACCCATCTGGCAGCAAGTTCTTTAAATCCCATTTCTACCAATCCTGATGGTCGCTGTGGCCATGGGTACATGGTGTGCCATAGCAATGCACCACTAAAAGTAACATGCACATTCAAGCCAAGATTTTCAGTAGCCTTCGCCGCCATTAAAACTTGCTTGACGGCCCACTGTTGTCTTGCGGCAGGATTGCCTTGTACTTCCTTTGGAGCGAAGCCATCAAACATACTATCGTATGCAGGATTTACAGCGACAAGTTGCCCTTGCAGATGGGTAGATAATTCTGATATTTCTAATCCGTATGAAGCGACTTTTCCTTTGAGTTCGTCACAGTAGGTCTTACTGCTTGATGCTTTTTCTAGATCTATGAGTCGGGATTCCCAAGTCGGAATCTGTATGGCTTTGTATCCAAGTGAGGCTACCCATTGGCAAAGATTATCAAGTGTATTGTATGGTGCTTCATCACCGATAAACTGGGCTAAAAATATCGCTGGTCCTTTGATTGTATTCATATGTGTAGATTCTTTATTAGTGCAAATCTAAAGTAGGGAAAAGGGATAGAATATACAATTATTTTTAGCTACCTAAATCTGTTCCTGCAAATGAGTCTTTATATCAGTCAGCTTAGTTATGGCGTGAAAGATAGATTTGGAGTATGTTTTTTAATATTAAGAAAAAGCTAACTTACTGATAGTAAAGCTCGTAGTTAAGAGGAGAGCCTTATATATGTAGATATGAAAATTACTGAATACCCTTCAAATTATGACAATCTTGAGCAAATGAGCTTGCATGAGCTTCTGCATCATATCAATCAGGAAGATCAGAAGGTGGCGAGTGCAGTCTTGAAAGAGGTAGAGAAGATTGAAGCATTTGTAGCTTGTGCAAAAAATAGAATGTTACTAGGTGGTCGACTGTTTTATATTGGAGCAGGGACGAGTGGCCGTCTTGGTGTACTCGATGCAAGCGAATGCCCTCCTACCTTTGGCGTATCTCGGGATAGAATAATTGGTATAATAGCTGGCGGAGATGGCGCGCTAAGAGTTGCTCAAGAAGGTGCGGAAGATGATCTTGATCTTGCTTGGCAAGATTTAGTAGGATTCCAAATTGGTCAAAAGGATATGGTTTTAGGTATAGCAAGCTCAGGAAGCACGCCTTATGTTTTAGGCGGATTAAAGGCTTGTCAATCAGCAGGAATTGCTACTGGAGCATTGGTCTGCAATCCTGATAGTGCGATATCGAGGGTAGCTGATTTTCCAATTGAAGTGATAGTTGGTCCGGAGTTTATCACTGGCAGCACTCGCATGAAAGCGGGCTCAGCACAAAAGATGGTGTTGAATATGATCAGCACTTCCTTGATGATTCAGCTAGGGAAAGTGAAAGGCAACAAGATGGTGGATATGAAACTCAGTAATAGTAAGTTGAAAGAGCGAGCAGTTGCTATGCTTAGAGCAGATCATAATATCTCAGCGTGTAGAGCTTCAAATTTATTATCAATATACGGGAGTGTACGAAAAGCTATGGATGTATTACAGAGGCAAAAAGAAGTATAAGTATACTTGTGTACTTGAACCTAGTTTGGCAACTTGACCCTTGCACCTTGCGCTAGGTAAGCATCAATCTTTAAGTCATTAACAGTTAGCAACTCGGTAAGAGTGAATCGATCAAATTTTTCGACAAGACTGAGCAAACTCTCTCCATGTTTGAGGGTATAAAATTTGAATTTTGAACTCCCCCCTTTCGCGGTAAAATCACTATTGTGAAATGCGCTAACAGGCCTAATCTTGGTAGCGAGTAATGGGATTACTTTGACGGGGACTCTCTTTTTTTTTTGAGGTAGATTGACGGGCTGCGCACTGCGTCTAAAGCTAGGCTTCTTTCGATAAGTCACCATATAGACATTTAGATCCTGTCCAACATTGATTTTGTCAGTTTTCAGGTTATTCCAATATTTAATATTGAAAGGATGGCAGTTGAATACACTTGCTACTTTGAATATATCGTCCCCAGGTCGAACCGTGTAGTTGGTTCGCATATAGTTGGGCTGTTGCAAAAACTCAGGGTCAATAGTTGGGCCACTTACGGTCTGTACCTGCGGCAAATGATTTTTCATAAGTTGACAAGCCCAAGCTGGAAGTACTAAGTAGTTTCCAGAGTATGATTTCGGAATAATTCGCTTCTTGTAAGAAGGGTTTAAGAACTCAATATCATAATTAGGTACTCCTGTGATTTCACTAATTTGTTGAAAACTAATTTCATCAAATATTCTTACATGGTCATGCATTTGCATACCTACAGCATGTGAGGCTGGTGCGATACCATGGTGTTCGTAGTAGTTGTATAAGTAGGTCGCTGCAATAAATGCAGGAATATAATTTCTGGTTTCTTTCGGAAGATACTTTCTGACCTTCCAGAAGTCTCTGCTCTTTGCTCGCTTAATGGCATTGTTGACTCTAGTAGGTCCTCCATTATAGGCAGCAAGCGCTAATGCCCAATCACCATATCTTTCATGAAGTTTGCGCAGAAACCTTAAGGCAGCTTGAGTAGATCTGTGCGGATCTTTACGCTCATCTACAAATGGATTGTTGGCTAAGCCATATCCGTCAGCTGTAGGCTGGATGAATTGCCAAAGGCCCACCGCATTAGATCGAGAAGTCGCATGTGGATTTAAGGCAGATTCGAGTATCGGTAGCATACGCAAATCCATAGGCATGTTTTGCTCGCGAAGATACTTTTCGAAAATAGGAAAATACAGAGCCGTATTGCCAATGATCCGCTCTGCCTTGGTTCTATCTCGCTCAAAGTAAGTACGTAGATAAGATCCTACTACAGCATCGTATTGAGGAGGAAAAAACAAGGGCATGTTTTTTACTCGATATTTAACTTCATCTTCAGAAAAAACTGGATTATCGTTACTTGCTAGAGCACTAGTTACTAGTGAAGCAAATAAAACAATAAAGAATAGAATATGCGAAATTTTTGATCTCATAATATTTTTGCCCCTAGAGCAGGACAAAAATATTAAAAATAATCGTAATAAGACTTTTATTAACGATTATCTGGATTCAAAGGGAATAAGGAGGCTGTACTCTTTTTCCTGGGTCTATTTAAGCTCGGCATGATTATGATATTCCCATCCTTACTGATAGGTATGATATCTAGGCTATAAGAAGGATTTAAGGTCTTTAAAAGGCTCAAATCGATGTTTTCTTTTTCGCTTATCTCAGAAAGTCTACCATAATCATAGGTAAGCATAGCTTCTGTGTATTGATGCGTATAGTCAGGATAACTAGGTCTCATGTCATAAAAAAGATAGTATTCCATAGCATACGCTGCGGCTATAAATTTTTCAACATAATCTTGAGTTTCTTTTGGTAGATGTGATTTGATCTTCCAGTAGTTTTTGCTTTTACCTTTTCTGATCGCAGATCTCATTCTACCATTGCCACAGTTATAGGCAGCTATAGCAATAGTCCAATTACCAAATTCTTCATAGTAGTCGGTCAAATGCTGTAAGGCAGCAGTAGTAGACCTATATGGATCGCATCTCTCATCTACATAGTCATTGATATGTAGACCATGCTTACGAGCTGTACTAGGCATTAATTGCCAGAGCCCTCTTGCCCCAGATTTTGAAGAGATAGTAGGATTTAATGCTGACTCGATGATCATCAAGTATTTGAGTTCGTCTGGCAAACCAAAAGAGTTGTTGATTTCATCAAATACAGGAAAGTACAAGGTTGATTTTCCCAATAAAGTTTCGCTTGATCTGCGAGCCAACAAGGTATAATCTTTAATATACTTTTTTACTTTCTTGGTTAGCCTAACGTCTACTTCCATGTCCATCTCATTGAACCGTTCAATGATGATTTTACTTGAGTAGGCACTTACTCCTGGAGAAGAATCAGTAGTATTACTGAAGGCCGAAAAATGTAGAAGTAATGCAAATATGCAGATACTCCCGTTTGTGAGAATAGATTTAATGTTCATAGTAGTTTTACTTCTAAATACTCAGGATTTCTCTCTAAATAAACGTAATAATTAAACAGTTTAGCTTGAGT
>CALJVI010000262.1 GCA_937974575.1 uncultured Saprospiraceae bacterium
GCAAACTTTCTAGCCTTGTCTTTACCTGCACAGCCGATCATTTCTAGACCTTCGTTTTGCCATGGTAGCCAGGTGCCCCCACCGACCGTTCCTACGATCAAGTTAGGAAGTGTGACTGCTGCATAAAGAGAGTTCTTTTCGGTACACTCCATTCTTGTGATTCCGATCGCAGCTTCTGCGACACAAGCTACATCTTGCCCTGTGGCTATAAATAGTGCGCACAAACCATTGGCGACATGCCCTTGCGCACCGATGGCACCAGACTGTATCACACCCATAGTAGACGACCTCCAGTATTCAGCCATAGCCTGTGGCGTAGTTTTTAATACACTCTTTACTATTTCATTCGGAATCTCTACTTCCGCGACGACCTTCTTTCCTCTGATATGAGAAAAGGACAAGGCTGTTGCTTTTTTGTCTCCAGAATAGTTTCCTTCGATAAACCAAAACTTGGGGCTTACTGGCGAATTTGCGATGATCCATTTACACACTTGATCTGTGCAGAGCGTCACCATATTTTGTCCTGAAGCATCACCAGTAGTATACTCAAAGGTCATGATCAAATGATTTCCTTCTACCGTAAAGGTGGTGTCTCTGAGCTTAGCATGATTGCTTCTCTCAGCGACCAAATCATCAAACTTATCTTTCTGTTGCACCACCCACATCATGAATTCACCCAAGTAAGCAATGTTCTCAAACTTAAAAACAGGACTACGCTGAATCGCTTCGCCAAGGCATACACACGTTATTCCTCCCGCCATTCTAGTCGCACGTGCGCCACGATCATAGGACGCTACCAATGCACCCTCCGTCGTAGCCAATGGGACATAGTAGTCACCCATCGCTTCTGATCCTATGATATGCAATGGCCCCATTACACCCACTGGCATCTGCGTAAACCCTATAAAGTTTTCAATATTTCCGTGCAAAGTATCCGTATCTCCAAACCCTTCCTGCCCAGTATAGTAAGGCAGATTTATTTCTTTAGCAGCCAAGAAGTCCAACCTGTTTTTAGTCGACTCCGCATCCTGCCCTCCCACGGGTATTCGCTCATCTGGCAATAGACCGGCATCTTTCTTTTTGATAAGATCGATCAGCGGAGAGCTGTTTTTTATGGCATCCAAAAAACGTATGGCTTTATTCGAAGGTGTAGGCATAGTATTGTTTTATTTGTTTCTAAAGATAGTTTTTTTGATGAATATTGTCGGCTATTTTTATTTGGGTGTGTCCCAGCTGCAGCAAGTATGCTGCAGTTCCTTCACTATATTGGTCCACTGGACCAATATTACTTCGTATCGTTTAGTCAGGGCCGGGTCGTCCAGTACTCCGTGTTCACTACGGTCCCTGCCTACGCCCAATGCTCTGCGCGGACATCCCGAGAAAATTCGGGATTACTTCCCACCCCTCACACGAAAAAATCATAGGAAAATGAGCATTGTTAGTTCTATTCTTATTCTAGTTATTATTCGAAATAAACGAAACTAATATTGTGTTTCGTTTGTTTCGAATGTATATTGTAATAAATTCAATCAAAAATGAGTACTTCAATTCAAAAAATCACTAAATCAGATCAAAAGGTAGCGCTTTCATCTATTGAAGAATTGTCTAAAAGTGAAAGAGAGGCAAAAAAAAGCAAATTAAATGTTGTGAAAATTATTTTTCAAGGATCTGATGAGGTTGTGACCATTCCACTAAAAGCTCTTAAGTTATTGAAATCTATCCTTAGTAATATGGCAGAAGGAAAATCAATAGCATTATTGCCAACTGATGCGGAAATTTCGACTCAGCAAGCTGCAGAAATATTAAACGTTTCTCGACCACATGTAGTCAAACTCTTGGAGAAGGGTGAAATTCCTTTTAAGAAAGTAGGAAGTCACAGAAGAATTCTTCTTCATGATATTTTGGATTATGAATCTAAGTTTAAGAAAAAGAGGAGGAAGCAGCTAGATAAACTGGCGCAAAATGCTCAAAAGCTAAATCTAGGTTACTAATGATTCATTCCCCTCAGTTTACAGCTGTCTTGGATGCGAATGTTATTTATCCAGCACCAATTAGAGATTTGCTTTTAAATTTAGCAGACTTAGAAGTTTTCTCCCCAAAATGGTCAGAAATTATTCATGATGAATGGATTAGAAACTTACTTAAGAATAGATCAGATCTATCTAGATCGAAATTAGAGAGAACTGTTAAGCTAATGAATACTGCCTTTCCTGATGCCGAAGTTTATGGATTTGAGGAGTTAATTGAGGAATTAAACTTGCCTGATTTGGATGATAGGCATGTCTTAGCTGTAGCAATTCATTCAAAGGCTGATGCCATAATAACTTTCAATCAAAAAGATTTTCCATCTAAAGCCTTGAAGGATTTCAATATTGAAATTTATACTCCAAACAAATTCCTTAAACTAGTTCATAAAATAAGTCCAGAACTTATTAACGAAGCATTTGATAATCAACACGCTTCTTTAATTAACCCTCCAAGGACCAAAGAGGATTTGATCAGGACTCTTATTAATTGTAATATTAAGTCAATGAGAAAACTGCTTGCATAAGGATGTAACTAATGACATAATTAAAAAAGGAATCAGATTTTTCACATAAAAGATGTGCACAATAGCATTACCAGGTTTTTCCTACCTCTCCTCGCTTTACAAACTTGGTATCCAGAATACAGTGGAGAGATACTAAGATTAAGAGGCATTAACTACTCACCATAACAAGGCGAGGCGAATAGCCGGAAGCCCTAGAGGACAAGTGGTGGAAGTGGTATGACGGAGCCGATTTTTTTTTCGGCGTAGGAGTAGGAACGGACGACACGACCCGAGGTTTTTTGTGTAGAGCCATGCGGCGTTTGCAAAAACCGTAGGGATGGCCCCAAATCATCACTTTAAGCCTACTTTATCACCTTTAATTTCTTACTTTTAACTTTGCAGTAGAAAAACACGTGAATAGTGAAATTTGAAGACTTACTCCAGGATTTTGGTAGCGACTTTATCAACAATCAGCAGTTTATACTGAATGCTTTGTTGGCGGCGCTGCTGTCGTATTTGTTGTCCAGATTCTATATACGATATGGGACGACGGTGACGAATCGGAAGAAGTTTGCTTCTATATTTATGCTGTTGGCTTTGGCGACGATGTTGATCATCTTTATTGTGAAGAGTAGCATTGCACTTTCATTGGGGCTCGTAGGTGCTTTATCTATTGTGCGTTTTCGTGCAGCGATCAAGGAGCCGGAAGAATTGGTGTACTTGTTTTTTGTGATTGGGATAGGTCTTGGGATGGGAGCAAATCAACCGACGATCACGATCCTGGCTTTTGTGTTGATTATATCGCTGCTGCTGATACGTACTTTTTTGGAGAAGAAGACGCTCTTGTCTACACCTGAAAATATGGTGCTCAATATAACGACCCCGTCACTAGATGTGCATAAAATAAACGAGGTGCTGGCGAAGCATTTTTCGCTGGTAGAATTGAAGCGTCTAGATCAGAATAAAGGAACCTTGTTTTTGTCTTATATCGTGGAGACGGATGAGATGGATCATATCGTGAAGGCAAAAGATGAACTCATTGCCCAATCTCCCGACCTTAATTTTTCATTTGTAGAACAGCGAAACTTAGCTCAATAAATGCGCTATGTATGGCTCGTCATATGGCTCAGTGTATTTGCTGGTGAATTGTGTGCGCAAGCTCGGATCGAGAGCGAGTACAAGATAGCGGTGCCCAGTGAGCAGGCTGATGAAGTGTGGGTATATCTGCAATCTGCTTTTGGTAAAAATGAATTGAAAATTTTGCCTGAAGAGTGCCAAACCCAAAGTGCTACTGAAATATTTTATGATACCTACTTTGATGATGCGGACAAGACCTTATTGGGTTTTGAGGCAGGAGCAAGATATCGAGAGCGTTATGTGGGAGATAGTTTGATGAAAAAATTGTTACAACTGAAAGTGCCTACTTTGGATGCCTTGGGTATTGCACGGACGGAGCACAAGTTTTCACCTGAAGATAAATTTGATATAGAAGATAGAAATGGCCTGCATCCATTTTTGAAATACGTGAAGAGAAAAGATGTTGCGGATGTAGATTTAGTATTGGGGCAGTTTGGAACATCGGCAAAGAAAATGTCAGACGCGCTGAAGTTGAAGCAAATTCGTAGACGTGTATATGTGTCAGATGCAGAAGGCGCATTGATGACTTTTACTTTGGATGAGGTGTCTGCTTTTCATTTTCCTTATAAGGAGTTTGTAGAATTGGAATTGGAGCTAAATGAGATACGCTATACCGATGCAGACTATGCGGAGAAGACGGCCATGGAGAAAATGAATGCGGAGGTGAAGCAAGCCTTGTTTGATCGCTTTGGTTCGCTGGAGCAAGATCAAACTCCGAAGTATAATAAAATGCATCAGGCACTTGCAGCTGAGCCAAGCGCTTGGGTGTATAATAATTTGATGTATATCATACTGGGAGCAATTTGTCTTTTTGCTTTGAGTTTATTGTTGAAAAAAGAAATACGTTTTGCAAATACATAAGTCTACACATAAGAAGAAGGGGAGGCAATATCTGTGGTGGGTATTGGCTGCGGCTGCCTTGGTGGGACTCTTGTATATTGTTGGGCCAAATAGTGGCAGTGATGATGCAGGTGTGCTGTGTGATATGGAATCTCGATCAGAGGATGGAAATGTATTTGTAAGTGGAGAGGAGACATTTAGCTATGGTGTATTGCAGTCTGATCACAAGGCTTTTTCTGGAAAGTATAGTGTGCGATTGGATGATAAGAATTTGTATGGCCCTACCTATTTGTTTGAGCATGTGTATAGTGGCGATGTGTATGAAGCGAGTATTTGGATGAATAATGATAATGGATTTGGGGCTTTGGCTTTTGCTGGCTCATGGGGATTCTTTGCAGATCAAAAAGAAGTGAGCAAAACTGAAAAAGGTTGGCATCAACTCAAGCTACAAGTCACCATACCTGTGGGTGTATATGATGAGAAAATACAGATTTTCACTTTGACGGATGATAATAGCAAAGCGATTTATTTTGATGATATGTATGTACGTCGAGTGAAGCGTGGTAATCCTGCGACTATGCCTCCCGTCTCAGACGATCCGAATAAGAGACTAGAAATCACGCTCGATGAAAAATATTTGGAGCGACTGAAAGAGAAAAGAATTGAAGCGTATACTAGGGGTAGTTTGATCAGTGGGAAGGAAGATCTAGTTCCTGCAAAGTTAAAAACAGGAGATGGATCTAAAGATGTGCAACTGCGCTTGAAGGGAGATTTACTGGATCATCTAAGAGGACGTAAGTGGTCCTTTAGAATTCACATGGAAGATGGAAATGCTTGGCAGGGGATGAAGGTTTTTTCTGTACATAATAGCAAATCACGAGATCATCTTTCGGAGTGGGTGTTTCACCAGATGCTACAAGATGAAGATGTGCTTACGACAAAGTATGATTATATAGAGGTAGTGCTGAATGGAGAATCGCTTGGCGTATACGCCTATGAAGAGCACTTCTTAAAACAGTTGCTGCAATGGCAAGATCGATCAGAGGGCCCCATCTTGAAAATTAGCGAAGATGCACATTGGAAGTATGCGCCTCTATCGTATGGAGGTAATTTGGCACACTACGAGAGTGCTCAGATAGAACCTTTTGATAAAGGGGCGATGAAGAAAAGTAACGCATACACTGCGGCATTTGAAAAGGGGCAAAATTTACTGCATGGATTTATACATGGAGAACTGGAAGTGGATGAGGTATTTGATGTGGAGCGAATGGCTAAATATTTGGCTATTCAAGATGTCTGCAATGCGTGGCATAGTTTCAATTATACCAATTTGCGTTTTTATTTTAATAGCCAGTCTGGAAGGTTGGAGCCGATAGGCTATGATGGGTTTACGGACAATGGTTTGTATTATAATAAGGCATTGTACATCACTGGGTCGCAGGTGAACGAACTGACAGACGAGCGGATCACGCCTCATAAATTTGTGAAGCAATTCCATAAAAAAATATTTACCAATTTGGATTTCTCTGCTCGATACAACGCACATTTAAATCGCATGACAAGTAACGCCTATCTTGAAGCGTTCAAGCAGAAATACGAGCCGGATTTGAGAGAGAGAAAAGCGCTGATTAGTAAAGCATATGTGGATTATAAGTTTGATTGGGATTTGTTTTTTGATAATGCAGTAGAAGTACATTCGGTAATGGCGCCAGCTCCTGATTTGTCAATCAAAGCTTATCGTGATGGGCAAGAGGTAGTATTACGATCTTATCATTTACTTCCTTTGGATATTTTAGGATTTGGCGATACGCAGTTGAGAAGTAAAATTATGGAGAAAATAGTACTGCCATCTTATGATAAGACAAAGCGAGTTTTAGAACAGCGTATACCCTTGCCGAATGGATCGAAAAATATTTTTGTTCGCACTTTGGGTACAGATAGAGTGGTGTCTTTTCCCATTTTCAAATGGACGGCACCTACTATGGAGGCTGCATCTACGAGTAGGATGAAGCAGAGTGTAAAAGATTTTTCATTTATCCTTGATAGTCCAGACGCGTATATCATTCCTAAAGGAAAGCATGTCTTGTCTAAGACTTTGGTGGTTAAGGATAAGCAATTGATCATTCAAGCAGGAGCGGAAATAGATTTACAAAATAGAGCAAGCATAATTGCTACACATTCTATCCAAGCACTAGGAAATATAGATGCACCAATTGTGATTCGATCCAGTAATATTTCTGGTTCGGGTCTAGTTATTTTGAATGCGGAAGCAGAGTCTGTTTTCAAGTCTTGTACTTTCGATAACTTACAAAGTACTAAGCAATTTAGTTTGTCTACCTCAGGCGGGGTAAATGTATATGAAAGCGATGCTAAATTTTATCGTTGTGTATTTAGTCAATCCAAAGCTAAAGACGCCTTACACTTTGACCGTTCTACTTATGAATTGCATCAGTGCGTAATCACCAATGCTAGTGGAGATGGATTGGATGCGAGTTTTAGTAATGGGATCGTTGATGAATTGATCGTGCAGGATATTGCGAAAGATGGGATTGAGCTGAGTGGAGGCTATTGCAGAGTGATGAGATCAAAGATTTCAAACGCGGCAGGTGCAGGTGTTAATGCTAGCCAACACGCTACAGTGGAGTTGATGGATATCTCGATGGAGGATGGCAGTGAAGGCGTGAAGTCAACAGATCTCTCAGATGTTACAGTTAGTTTGGTACATCTAAAAAATATAGAAATCGGCATGCTTGCTTTTCGTAAGCAAGATGAAATGGGTGGAGGCTTGATCAAGATCGTGGAACTTACTGAAGAGAATGTTGGAAAACGCAACGTACACGATCAGTATTCTACCATCTTATTGGAAAGACAAAAGCTACCGAGTCAATGAGGCATGAGAAAAAATATCGTCTCGAAGATTGTACCCTCGGAGAAGTGAAGCAAGTCTTATTGCATCATCCGCTCAGTTTTGCTACCGCATACTCTGAGCGTTGGATCAACAGTATGTACTTTGATTCCGAAGACTTGACTTCTTTTGATCAAAATCAAGCAGGCATTAGCAATCGTACTAAATATAGAGTGCGCTGGTATGGTGATGATATGTTGACTGCTGGCAAACCTTCTCTAGAGCTAAAGATTAAGGACAATCAGTTTGGTAAAAAGGAAATTACTTCCTTGGCAGATTTCTCTTTATTGGATGAAGCGCAAATTCTAAATAGTATAAAAGGACATGTGCCAGGAGAGTTAAGTCCTATGGTGCTCACTCGATATAAACGACTGTATTATGTCAGTCAAGATCAAAGGCTCAGAGCGACTATCGATACTGAGGTGGCCTACTATGGCTTCAATGGGTATGTCTTTAAAGCTATGCCGCATTTTGATCCTGCTATTATTCTTGAACTTAAATGTGAAAAAGAAGAGGTGGATATGCTTGCCGAAGCCAATCAACATATTCCTTTTCGGATTACTAAGAATAGTAAGTATGTGAATGGAGTTTTGGCGTTGATGTTGGTTTAGCTTTTGGGCAGATTTTTTTTTTATTTTTTTTATTTTTTTTTATTTTCAGCTAACAGCTAACAGCTAACAGCTAACAGCTAACAGCTAACAGCTAACAGCTAACAGCTAACAGCTAACAGCTAACAGCTAACAGCTAACAGCTAACAGCTAACAGCTAACAGCTAACAGCTAACAGCTAACAG